>DICM01000014.1 GCA_002416285.1 Caryophanales bacterium UBA5026 | reverse complement strand
TCATATGGGTTTTTACAAGTCGTTAATGTAGATGTACTCGCACTTGCCGTATCTCCAGCACATCCAGTTATATAATTTTGATTATTATTAATATATACCTCATTGGTATTTGCTCCATAGGTTGAAAGTGTCAAATAATAAATCGCTCCCCATTCTAAGTTTGTTGCTATATGTGTATCTACACTATTTGAATTCCATCCATAAGTAGCATTACCTTTCATAGCAACGCTTGCTTTATAAGCGTTGGCTATGTTGATACATCTCCATGAACTTATATTTGGTACTACTTTGATTGTTTTTGTTATCACGTTGTCAGCAGTAGAAGGACAGCTATAATCAGAAGTATATCCATTGGCTACTCCCTCTGCAGCAGTTGGCTCAAATTTTGCTACCCAATATCCTAACTGATTAATATCATTTTGGAATGCTGGATGAGTAAAATAATGCATACTTGTATCTTTTGTTCCAGCTACATATCCACTTGTTTCTATGTTTGTATTATCAACTGATATATCACTTGTTCCTTTTAAAAACTTCACATCAATAGATCCTGTTGTACTACTATGATATCCACTCGTAATTTTATATGCATATCTTGGAATCCATACCCAGTATGATCCATCGGCTGTTTTCACATTCGCCCATAATTTATTCGTGTAATCATACCATTCAGGATCATCGGCAGTAGTCACTTTTTCTACTCCATTCATCCATTTAATCGGTGTCATTCCTTCACTCAACTGTGGAGCATTTACACCTTTGCTCACATTAAATCCTGAATCACTTGCTGTTACCTCACAAGTAATGTCTGTTTTATCTTTGTTTACTTTTGCTTTATTTCCATTGTATTCAACAACGTAATTATCAAATTTAAATTCTCCTGAAACAACACTTCCATCTTTCATTGTTACACAAATTTGTGACGGTTGTTTTCCTTTATACTTTACCGTTCCAATGGTATCTAAATTATAAGTACCATCTTTTTTTGTTTGATAATCTCCTGTATCAATCATATCTTGTAAATCTGATTTTTCAATCGCATCAACAAATCCATAAGTACTACTTTCTGCTGCACCCTTCTTGGCACTATCAATGACTCCTAAAATCATTGGTGTTGCTATTAAGGCTATGATAGCAAGTATGACAATAACTGCTAATAATTCAATTAAGGTAAATCCTTTTTTCACTTTCTCACTCCTCCTACTATTTTACTACACGAAAAAGAACTTAACCTTTTCGTCAAGTTCCTATATCCCAGTTTTTATAGTATTTTAGAGGGCTAAATCCCCCCCCCCGGTTGCTGTTTGTAAATCATGTTATTTCTCCTTCTTTATTATCTTATATTTCTAGTTTATCACTATCAAAATATTTTTGTCAATGAAAAATGATGTTTTAAATTTTAATTACTGTAAACATAATGCATTAAATAAACTATACTTCAAATAATTATAGTTTTCTCTTGCAAAGAAAAAGAAGATTTAATTCTTCTTTTCAATTTTAAAAATTACTTGATAACTATTTTCAAAATCTAGTTCTTCTAGATCAACGACATATCCATAACGTTCAATTTCATCTGCACAATTACGAATCATGTTAATAACCATTCTTAAATCGCTAGGTGCTTGTGATGGTGATACAGTTACTGTTTGTGTTCCAATTGCACTAGGCACAGTATTATTAATAGGTTGTACTGTTGGTTGCTCTAATGGTTGATTCACTACGGTATTTGTTACTTGTTCTTGATATGACGTTGGTTCATCATCTAGAATATCATAAATTGGTGTTACCGGTTCTGGCACGTTTGGAGCATTAAATACGCTTGCTTGTGGTTGAGTAGGCACTGCATAACTTGGAGCATCTACACGCTCCACTGGTGCCACTGGTTCTGGATCTGCAAATAGATCATCATCATCCAAAGAATAAATCGGTTGATTCATACTAGGATTGATGAAATCAGATTCTGGTGTTGATTCTACTTGATTCGTAAAGACTGGTGATGGGTTTACAGATTCCTCAAATGGATTGAAAGCTGGCATAGGGGTAGAAGAAACCTCATTAACTACAGGAGTTGGAGTTTCCGATACTGGTGCTGGATTTACATTTTGAGCTACTTCTGTTGGATTAACAAAAGTATCAAACATACTATTTGAAGGTACCGATTCTATAGCCTGACTTGCAACTTGATTTGATTGTGCCACTGGTTCATTTGCAACTTCAAATGGATTAAATACTGGTGGAACTGTTTGATGGCTCATTCCAAAATCCATATTTACTTCTTTATTTTCCAAGTTTTCTACAAAATTAGGATTTTCCTCTTTTTGTTCTGGAAAACGAAACATATTAAAGAATTTCCCACTGCTAGCTTCTTCTTCAACAGGTTGAACTACTGGTTCCTCTACTTTTTGTTCTACTGGTTTATCTGAACGCAATAAAGAAGATAAACTAGGTTCTTGTTTTGGTGGCTGATAAATATCTTGCGCTTGACTTACAATTTGATCAACATCCATAAACCCTGGATTAACTGTTTTAGGTGTCTCCGCAAAATTTTCTGGTGCTACAGGGACTACTTCTGGGGTTGGAACTGGCCTATTATTTGGATTTTCAATAATTGGACTTTCTGGAATATTAAATTGGTTATTCACTGTTTCTCCTCCTTCGATGTCATCATCGAAATCTAAAATTTCAATATCGTCGTCTTCTTGACGTTCTAATTCCTTTGCAATTGCTTCGTCAGTTGCACGGACAGTCAAACGTTCTTGCATAATTCTATTTAACATGTCAATTTGTTTTCTACCTTTTAATCTTAATAATGAGCGGGCATGTCTTTCAGATATTTTTTCATCTAAAAGTGCTTCTTGGACATCTTCCTCAAGATTTAATAAACGTAATTTATTCGCAACAGTCGATTGCGTTTTTCCAAGTTTCAAAGCTAATTCCGTTTGATTCATATAACCCATATCAAGAATTTTACGATAAGATATCGCTTCTTCAATTGGGGTCAAATTCTCTCTTTGTACATTTTCTATCAATGCAACCTCTGCACTATTCTTATCATCTAATGATGTTATAATCGCCGGAATTGTTGTCTTTCCCGCTAAAACACTCGCTTTATATCGTCTCTCACCAGCAATAATTTCATATTTATCACTAATTGGACGAACTACAATTGGCTCAATTACGCCATGCTTTTTAATTGATTCCGCTAATCCCATAATCGTTTTCTCACTAAATTTTATACGTGGCTGGAAACGATTTGGTAATATATCATCCAAATTTAAAGTTCGGACTTCTTTTGCTGCTTCCATATAGCCCCTCCTTATTCTTTATATAATATATTACTATACTTTGGGAAATAATTCAATTGTTTTTGATCATTTTACAATTGTTCTTACATAATTGGTATATGAAATAATTTACACGCATTTTCCGTAGTTTGTTTTTTTACTTCCTCTACGGTTATTTGTTTCAATTCGGCAATTTTTTCAGCAACATATTTGACGTTTGCTGGTTCATTTTTTGTACCTCGAAAAGGTTCTGGTGTTAAATAGGGGCTATCCGTTTCCAAGAGTAAAGATTCAAGGGGCATTTTTCTCACTACTTCTTTTAATTTCTCTGAATTTTTAAAGGTTACGACTCCTCCTATTCCAAATTTCATATTTAATTTTAAAAACTTTTCTGCCATTTCTGCACTGGAACTATAACAATGCATGACAGAAGGAATCTTTTCAATATGATATTTTTCTAAAATGTCGTAAGTATCTGCTATTGCATCTCTACTATGAATTACAACAGGCTTATTATATTTTTGTGCAAGCAATATTTGTTCAATGAAAACTCGTTTTTGAACATCCATATCTTCTTTTCCATAATGATAATCCAGTCCAATCTCTCCAACTGCCACTATCTTTTTATGATTTAATTGACTCTCCAGCAATTGTTTTTCCTCCTCTGTAAATTGATTCGCAAATTCTGGATGAAATCCAATCATACCGTAAATCTTTTCATATTTCTCGCATAGTTTCACCACATGTTCATTACTTTTGCGATCAACTCCACTCACGATCATATGGCCATCCATATTGTTGATAATTTCCTCTAAATTTTCATAATCTTCTATGTCTAAATGACAATGTGTATCTATCATATAATCACTCCAAAAAAAATTATACCATAAAAGATATAATTAGTTCTTTTTAGTTATGTAAATATAACGAACTACACAACTAATTAAAAATAAAATGTAAAGTAAATCTAGCATGTTGAAATTTCTCATAGCACAACCCATCAGTACTACGGAACCAATAATAAAAGCAACAATCACAAACCTTAACTCCAAAAGTTTTTCTTTTGACATATGCGCTCCTCTTAACTGTATTATACTAGAAACAACACATTTAATATAACATACGTTTTAAGCATACTCAATCGATTTTTAATATTTCCAATCGACATTTTACATCATTTTACACGAAAAAGGAGTTAATCTAAAACTCCTAGTTCTTTTAATTTTTCTTCTTTATCAATACGGGCAAATAATGGTACTGGCTGATTCAATTTTATCCCTGAATCCATACCCTTAAAATCAATACTTTCAATAAAGCGATTATTCGTATTTAATTGATGTAATATTTGATCTGCAGTATCTGGTAAGAAGGCCTGCAGTAAAACCGCGCCACTTCGTATTGCTTCCAGTAAATGATATAAAACAGTTTTTAAACGTTCTTCCTGATTTGGATCTTTTGCTAAAATCCATGGAGTTGTCTCATCAATATATTTATTACTCCGTCTAAAAATTTCAAATATCTCATCAATCGCATCAGCAACTCTTAATTCACTCATCTTTTGTTCTACTTTTTCAGGAGTCTTCAAAACAAGATTAATAAGTTCTGAATCAAGATCTTCTAAACAGGTTGGTTCATAGACAATCCCGTCAAAATATTTATGAACCATTGAAATCGTTCGGTTGACTAAATTTCCTAAAATATTGGCCAAATCTGAATTGATTCTATCAATTAATAATTCATAAGTAAAAGTTCCATCCTGTCCAAAAGGAATTTCATGAAGCATATAATAACGTACTGAATCAACTCCGAACTCTTTGGTCAGTTCATCAACATAAACAATATTTCCCTTACTTTTACTCATTTTGTCATTACCATATAAAATCCATGGATGTCCAAAGACCTTTTTTGGCAATGGTAAATCTAAAGCCATAAGCATAATTGGCCAATAGATTGTATGGAATCTTAAAATATCTTTGCCAATCAAATGAACATCGGCTGGCCAATATTTTTTAAATTCTTCGCTCGAATCACCATCTGCATGATAACCGAGGAATGTAATATAATTGCTCAAAGCATCAATCCAAACATAGATAACATGTTTCGGATCAAAATTAACAGGAATTCCCCAGTCAAAGGACGTTCTTGATACACACAAATCTTGCAAACCTGGCTTTATGAAATTATTGACAATTTCATTTTTGCGACTTTCGGGTTGAATAAAATCTGGATGATCTTCTATATATTTTTCTAATCGTTCACTATAGTTACTTAGTTTAAAAAAATAAGCAGGTTCAGATTTCTTCTCTACGATTCTTCCACAATCAGGGCATTTTCCGTCCTCTAATTGAGAATCTGTAAAAAATGATTCACAGGGAGTACAATACCAGCCCTCATAATTGCCCAGATAAATATCTCCTTGTTTATATAATCGTTCAAAGATTTTAGCTACTTGTTCCTTATGATTTGGATTAGTAGTACGAATAAATTTATCATATGAAGTATTCATACAATCCCAAATCTTTCGAACTTCTAACGAAATCTCATCGACGAATTCTTGTGGATTGATGCCTCTATCTTTTGCTTTTAATTGTATTTTTTCACCGTGCTCATCGGTTCCAGTTTGAAAATAGACATCATATCCAGTTAATCTTTTATATCGCGCTATCGCATCCGCTAACACGATTTCATAGGTATTTCCAATATGGGGTTTTCCAGAAGTATAGGTAATTGCAGTTGATATATAAAATGTTTTATTCATTCAACATTCCTCCTTTAATTAGTAGAACCAAATCCGCCGGTTCTCGTTTCTTTTGCATCATCATCATCAGTAAGTAGATATTTAGTAAAAATTCCTTGACAAATTTTATCACCAATATGAATTACATATGGCTCTGAACCATGGTTTTGCAATTTTATAAACATGTGCCCTTCATTCATTTCATTATTGTAGTAATCACTATCAATAACACCAACTTGATTACACATTCGAACATTATACTTAAAACCCTGACTACTTCGAACCAATAATAGTAAACATTCATCCCATTCCATTTGAACTTTTACTGCAAGGGGTACTTTCTTAATTTCACCTGGATTAATTATTAATTCAACGACACTCTCAAAATCATATCCAGCACTACTTTTTGTACTCCTCTTTGGTAAATTATATTGCTTATAAAGAGATTCATCACTATTAATATCCTTTACAAATTGATTATAACTAATTTTTTCAAATTTTCGCATATTTTCCTCCTAAAGACAGAAAAACACCTCCTAATTAAGGACGTGTTAACGCGGTACCACCTTATTTTATAGAATATCTATACTCTTTACAGGGTAACGTCCACCTTACGTACTTTGCTTTCAATTACAAAGTCAACTCCAGAGCCATTTCAAATAACTATTTTTAAGAAGTTTCACCAAATCTTCTCTCTCTTCAAAAAATATATTATTTTTCTCTCTTTCACCGTTTTTCTGTCTCAGTATAACATAATTTTTCTTAGTCTTCAAGATATTTTGCCAAAAATTGGGCAGCTATCTGTACAATTTTCTCTTCTATTTCACTTATTCTTTCATCTTCAGAAAATAATATTACAAGACCTATTACATCTCCATCAACTAGAATGGAATAAATTACGTATGTTCCTTGTTTTACTAATCCAGGGGTTAATTCAATTTCTTTCTCATGTTTTTCAAGTATATGTTCTCTTCTTTCGATACAAGTCATCAGTTGTTCACTGAGCCTTTTTCCATTTAAATCCTTCTTTAAAGGCCCAGACACCGCCAAAAATTGATCCGCATCCGTAATCATAATATTGTATTTTAAGAAGGAATAGATAGAATCTGTAAAGTTTTGAGCAAAATCACCAAGTTTTTTCATAAAAGAAAATTTTTTGAGAACAATATTATCATTAGAATCAATATAAATTTCAATATTTTCGCCTTCGCGAATTCTTAAATTTTTTCGAATTTCTTTTGGGATTACTACTCGTCCCAATTCATCAATACGTCGTACGACACCTGTTGCTTTCATATATTACCTCACTCTCTAATCCTATTTTGGCCTACACTTTATGAAAATATTCACCAAAATGGCAAATTATGTTATAATACTAAACGTGATATGAAAGGAGTTTTTTTCATGGAAAAAATTTTTGTTTTTGGACATAAAAAACCAGATACAGATAGCGTAACCGCTTCCATTGCACTTTCCCATTTAAAAAAATCAATGGGAATAAATGCAGAACCACGTGCACTTGGAGAACCGAATACAGAAACAAAATTTGTATTAGATTATTTTAAAGTCCCTCGTCCAGCCTACTTAAACGATGTCCGTGTACAAGTGAAAGATATCGATTATTTAAAAAACTATTCTGCAAGGAAAGAGGATTCTATTTTAGCAGGATTTAAAAAGATGAATGAAAATATTACTGGAACACTTCCTGTTGTTGATGCGAAGAATCATTTTCTTGGTATTGTATCAATGAAAGATATTGCGAAAAAACAATTTAGTCCGGATATTTGTCATCTAAAAACATCTTATGAAAACATTCTTGATACATTAGAGGGTGAAGAAGTTTTAAAATTCGATACGGAAATTGAAGGAGATTTATTAATTGCGTCATACCGTAGTACAACCTTTATTGAACAGATAAAAGTAGATCCTTTCACAATTTTAATTATGGGCGATCGACATAGTATCATAGAATACGTTATACAAAATCGTATTAAATTGATTATTTTAACTGGAAATGCTGAAATAAAGGAAAAGCATTTAGCGGTTGCAAGAGAAAATCAAATTAATATCATTCGTACAGAGAGTAATACCTTTACAGTATCGAGATTAATTGGTTTAGCAAATTATCTTGAAACAATTTTGATTTCAGATAAGGTTATTTGTGTAGAGGAACAACAGGATTTACATGACTTTATCGACTTAGTAAACAAGAATAAATATAGCAATTATCCAGTTCTTACCCCAGATAATAAATGTCTTGGAATTCTAAGAGCAGGAGATGCGAATAATCGTCGTCGTAAAAAAGTAATTCTTGTAGATCACAACGAAGCGATTCAAAGTGCTGATGGATTAGAAGAGGCAGAAATTGTAGAAATTGTGGATCACCATAAAATCGGAACAATTGGAACCACTTCACCAATCAATTTTCGCAATATGCCAGTAGGTAGTTCCAATACCATTATCTATCAACTTTATTTGGAAAATAAAATTGAAATTCCTAGTAAAATTGCAGGTTTAATGCTTTCTGGTATTATTTCAGATACTTTATTATTTCGTTCACCAACAACCACTGAATTAGACAAAATTGCTGTTCAAGAATTAGCTGAAATTGCTGGAATAGATTATGAAAAATACGGAATGGACATGCTTCAGGCTGGAGCTTCTTTAGATGGGAAAACAAAAGAAGAAATATTATTTATGGATTTTAAAAACTTTACAATCGATGATTATAAAGTTGGAGTTGGTCAAGTTACAACATTCAATATTGATAGTTTTATAAGCGAAAAAGAAGAATACGCTAACTTAATTAACCGGGTTGCCGAACAACAAGAATATCAAATTGTCGCACTATTTGTTACCGATATTCTTAAAAATGGTTCTTATATGTTCTATAATGAAAAAGCAGCTGAAATCTTAGATAATGCTTTCGGTATTGAACAAATTGAAGAAGGATATTACCTTCAAGATGTTATATCAAGGAAAAAGCAAATGATTCCAAACATTATGAATGCTTTAGAGCATAAATAAAATGCCAGTTTAATCACTGACATTTTTTTTAATTATTTGTAATAATGGAATCAAATAATAAATGAAATGTTTCTCCAAATTAATTAAATCTAAAGTAATAACAACCTGTTTCATTTTCATTGCAAATCGGAATTTCCTATGAATCTTCATTACTTCTAAAAATAGAGAATCACCATGAATTTTTTCTGTTAAAGTAATAGGCAGTTTAATTTCAATAAAATTATTTGTCTGTCTAACATCCTTGATACCAAGATCATTTGCCATCTTTTCAAACCATTCCTCATACATATAGATTTCCAATGAATTTCCTATATTTCCAAAACGATCTTCTAATTCTCTTTTTGTGACTTCAAGAGACTCATAAGAATTTATGTGATTGATTTTTTTATGAATTTCTATTTTCAAATCAGTATCATCTACATATTGATCAGCTATTGATGTTTCCACTTCTAATAATGGTTTTTCCGTTATTTCTGGTTCAATTACTGGAATTCCTTTTAATTTATTTACTTCTTCATTTAACATGTTTAAATAAAGTTCTATTCCAATCGAATCGACAAATCCCGCTTGTTCACTTCCTAGAATATCACCAGCACCACGAATCGCTAGATCACGCATAGCAATAGAAAAGCCACTTCCTAACTCCGTAAATTCTTTAATGACATTTAAACGTTTCATGGCAATTTCCGATAATACTTTTCCAGGTTGATACATTAAATAACAATATGCGATCTTATTACTCCTTCCAACTCGACCTCGAATTTGATAAAGCTGTGATAATCCAAATCGATCCGCATCCATGATAATTAGTGTATTAACAGATGGAATATCAATACCAGTTTCAATAATTGTTGTGCAAAGTAAAATATCATATTCGTGTGCGGTAAATTTAAGCATGACATCCTCTAGTTCACGTTTTGGCATTTGACCATGTGCTGATATAATACGAACATTTGGTAAAAAACGTTCTAACTCCAATTTTTTTTGTTCCATTTCATCAACATGATTATAGAGGATAAAGATTTGTCCACCACGTGATAATTCCTTATAGATCGCATCTTTTATGATGTTTTTATTTTCTGCTAAAACATAAGTTTGGACCGGATAACGATTCGTTGGAGGTGTTTCAATTAAAGAAAGACTTCTTACTCCTGTCATCGACATTTGTAAAGTACGTGGAATTGGGGTTGCTGATAAAGTTAAAACGTCAACATTCGTTTTCATAGATTTAATCTTTTCTTTATGTTTCACACCAAACCGTTGTTCTTCATCAACCACAAGTAATCCTAAATCTTTAAATACAATATCTGAACTTAAAATTCGATGTGTACCAATTAATAAATCTAAAGTACCTTTTTTTAACTCATCCTTTATTTCTTTCAATTGTTTTGGAGTAGTAAAACGATTCAGTAAAGCTATATTAACACCAAATCCTTCAAAACGATCTAAGGCATTTTGATAATGTTGCTTTGATAAAATCGTAGTGGGACATAAGAATGCAGATTGTTTAGATGATAATGCTGCTTTCATAATCGCACGAAAAGCCACTTCCGTCTTGCCATAACCAACATCCCCACATAAAAGCCGATCCATAGGTTGAGATTTCTCCATATCTCGCTTTATTTCCTCTGTTACTTTGTGCTGATCAATAGTATCCTCATAAGGAAATGCCTTCTCGAATTCGAATTGTGTCGGATCATCCTTTATAAAAGAAAAACCAAGACTTGCTTCTCTTTCTGCATACAATTTTAATAATTCTCCAGCAATATCTTCAATTTTTTTACGGACACGAGCTTTTGTTTTTTCCCATTCTGTGCTTCCTAATTTATTTATTTTTGGAACTGCTCCTTCATTTGACGAATATTTACTGATTAGCTCAATCTTTTCAACAGGAATATAAAGTTTATCAGAATCCTTATATTCAATCATTAAATAATCTTTCTTCAAATGGTTCTTTTCTAACGTTTTTAATCCTAAATAACGACCGATACCATGTATATTATGAACAACATAGTCTCCTATTTTTAATTTTGTAATATCTTTTATTTTTGTTCCATATTTAAATTTACTCTTATATTGAATCCTAGTTTCTTTTTTAGAAAACAATTCTCGCTCAGTTAGTATAACATAAGAGTCATATCGGAATCCTTTGACCAAATGCTTGATAATTAAATTAATTTTATTGTCTAAAATTTCATTTTCATCAGTTACAACATAAGATTCAAGTGTGCTAATATCTAATAAACGATTCATTTGATAGCGATCAGAGAAAAATATCACAACCGTTTTATGATCTTTTAAATAAGACTGCAATTTCTTTTCTATTTCTTTTAATTCAAGAGGAAAAATATCACTTTCAAAGGTTTGATAGCGGATGCTATTTTGCTTTTTCATCGCATCATCAAAATTTTCTAAGTAAATAACTTGTTCTTCTTTTAAGCTTGATAGATCATGCATATACTTTGTATTACCATCAATACTAAGTCCAAAGTTATATTCTAAAATCTCATTTTGTAAAGTTTCATATGAAGTTTGTAGCTGTGTGGAATCAATTTTAAAAATAATTGGATTCTTCATATAAGAAGTAATATTTCCTACTTCTATATAATTAGGCATCAATCGATAAATAAGATTTTGTTCACTTTCCACCAAAAATTCACCAATTGGAGTAATTTCTACTATCTCTAAGTTCTCCTTTGATAATTGAGTCTCTGGATCAAAAGTACGAATAGAATCTAAAGTGTCACCCCAAAATTCTAATCGAATAGGATTACTTTCACCAATTGGAAAGATATCTAAAACAAATCCACGAATTGCCAGTTCTCCCGTTTTTGTTACAATTGTTTCTCTTACATAACCCATTGTTAGAAATTTAGAAATCAGTTCTTTGATATTATAATCTTTGTTTTTTTCAAGTACAATTTGATATTGTTGATAAATAGATGGAGCAGGTAAATAGCGAAGATATCCCATCAGATTCGTCACAACAATTACTGGATTATGTTTCATTAGATTCTGCAGGGTCTCTAATCTAGTATAACGAAGTTCCGGAGAAGTTGCCAAAGCTTCACTTGTTAAAAAGTCATCCATTGGGAATAAAAAAACATTTGTAGTATAATCCTGTAACATCAGAAAAAGCTCATTTGCTTCGTATAATGAGCTAGTAACTATTAGAGATGATTTCTTTTCCTTTAAAAATTTTTGATAAATATAAAGAGCCTTTGCTGAATCAACTAGGCCTAATATATTTTCGGCGTTTTCTAAGGAAAACAACTTTTTAAAAACTGACATAGAGACCTCCTTAAACACAAAAAAGATAGATGATATCTACTTCTTATTGTACCTTGTCATTAATTGTTCAAATGTGATAGAAAGAAAACTTTCAATTAAACTAGGCATTTCATCGAGAATTGGGTTTAGTAGTTCTTTTTCTTCTGTTGTAAATTTTCCTAATACATAATCCTTTGTATCTAATTGCTTATTATTAGATATACCGATTTTAATTCTTTTATATTCTTTCGTTCCGATATTTTTTTCAATATCTTTTAAACCATTGTGACCTCCAGAACTTCCTTTCTGACGTAATTTAATTTTTCCAACCGATAGATCAAGATCATCATGAATAATCAAAATATCTTCTGCAGGAATTTTAAAAAAGTGTATAAAATCACGAACCACTTCTCCGCTTAAGTTCATATATTTTAAGGGCTTTAAAAAAATTATTTTTTCATTATTAATACTAGTTTCTCCATAAATCCCTTGAAATTTTTCTTTTTGAAAGGAAAAACGAAAGGAATCCGCTAATTTATCTAATACCATAAATCCAATATTATGGCGTGTACTTTCATATTCTTTTCCTGGATTTCCTAATCCTACTATTAACTTCATTCTCTACCTTCTTTATGATAAGAACTATAAACTTGACTTTTACTCATATGACGAAGTTTTGCTACTTCTTTAATTGCATCTTTTAATGGCATACCCATTGAAACAATTTGGTCTACTTGTTCATTGATTGTCAAGTCATTCTGTTCTTCCTCTTGTTTTTTACCATCTACTATTATAACAATCTCACCTTTTATGTCAATTATTTGACTACTGATTGTTGATAATTCTCCACGATAAATTTCTTCATATTTTTTACTTATTTCCCGGGCAATGGAAATTTTTCTTTCCCCGAAGACTTCATAAAGATCAGTAATACATTTTTGAATACGGTGCGGAGCTTCATAAAATATCATTGTATACGATTCGTATTTTAATTCTTCTAATTCAGATTTTCTTTTACTCTCTTTACTATTTAAAAATCCATAAAAAAGAAAGGGATGTGGTGGTAATCCAGACATAATAAGTGCTGGAACAAACGCCGTAGCACCTGGTAATCCGACAACATTATAATTGTTTTCTATGGCAATCTTTGAAAGTAAATATCCAGGATCACTAATAATTGGAGTTCCTTGATCGCTTACAATCCCAACTGAGACTCCCTTTTTTAAATATTCAAGAATTTTTTCACCGTTTTGTTCTTCGTTAAATTGATGGCTTGCAATTAATCTTTTCTTAATATCATAGTGACTTAATAATAATGCAGTCTCTCTAGTATCCTCACAAAATAGTACATCTAATTCTTTTAATAATTGCAGTGCCCTTAGTGTAATATCATCATAATTTCCAATTGGTGTTGGAATCAAGTAGACAGTTGCACTTCCATCATTACTTTTTTGAGACATATTATCAACTCCTTAAAAATTGTTTTAATTGTTCCGTATAACTTCCATCCTCGTTGTGTGAGATAATGGGTGGTAATATTTTTATTCCAGGTTTTCCCTGTTTTTTTCCTTCAATTAACAAAATATTAGCATCCTTATTCTCATGAGGATAAACATATTGAATTCGCTTTGGTTCAATTCCATTTTGACGCATTAACAATAGAATGTCAACTAATCGTTCTGGTCTTTGAACAATTGCTATATTTCCTTGATTTTTTAAAAGTTTTCGAGCAATTTTAAATACATCATCTAAATTTAAAGAAAGTTCATGGCGAGCGTATGTTTTATTTATATCATCATTAAAATGAGATCCAGAGCTAACAGAAAAATATGGAGGATTACAAGTAATTACGTCAAATTGATCACTTTCTAGTTTGTTGGAAAAATCTCTTATATCTTCCTGATGAATGGTAATTTGATTTTCTAAATGATTTAATTTTATAGAATTTTCAGCAAGAATATAAGATTCTCGCTGAATTTCTACCCCAACAATTGAGGTTTTTGTTCTAGTTGATAAAACAATTGGAATAACAGCATTTCCAGTTCCTATATCTAAAATACGATTCGCCTTAGCTGGAATTGTTACAAAGTTCGGTAGTAAAACAGAATCTAAAGAAAAACGAAAAAGTTTTTCGTCTTGATATATTTTTAAATTAGGGTATCCTAAAATATAATTAACCTGCATTTATTTCTACAACTCCATTTTTTGTTGTTTCTATTTTATAGGTTCTTTTTAAAATATCAACTGAAACAACCTTACCTGTACCTTCTTCTGTCTCAACATAATTTCCAACAGAAGGAAGACCTTTACGGCATTGTTTATAAGTATCATTTTCATAATTTAAACAGCAAAGTAGTCTACCACAGACTCCATTTATTTTATTTGGTGAGAGTGCTAAATTTTGATTTTTTGCCATAGAAATAGAAACAGAATCAAAATCACGTAAAAATCTAGAACAACATAATTTTTGTCCGCAACTTCCAATACCACCAATTTCTTTTGCTTTATCACGAACACCAATTTGTCTAAGCTCAATTCGAACTCGATATAATGCTGCTAACTCACGCGCTAGTTCACGGAAATCAATTCTCTTTTCTGAGAAAAAATGAAAAATTAATTGATCGCGATCTAATGTATACATCGCATCAATGACATTCATTTCTAAATTAAGATCTCGTACCATTTCTTTACATTTTTTTAATGCTTGTTCTTCTCCCTTTAAATTATTACAATGATTTTCATAATCCTTTCGAGTAGCAATACGCACAATTTTTTTTAGTGGTACTTTTAGTTTTGTTTCATCTAATGGATGCAGATCGGTGACTATTTTACCAAATTGAGGGCCATATTCAGACTCAAATACTACCGTAATATTCTTCTTCAAATTTAAATTATCGGTATCATAGTAATTCATTTTCCCATCTCGTTTGGTAGTAATTCCAACTATTTGAATCATTTTTCCACTCCTTCCATTTCTAAAATTAGCTTGTCCATTAATAAATTTAAATTAATATTTACTTTGTTATATTCTTTTAATTTAATAATTTTATTCATCTTTTGTATCAACTGAGTTAGACTATTTTTTTGAATAATCTTCCTCATCCAATTATTATCTTCAAATACTTGTGGTTCTTTGTTCAACTTCACATATATTAAATCCTTGTAATAAAGAATCATTAAATCAAATCCTAACAGGGTTGATTCTCGATCTCTAAATTGATTATGCCATAATTTTTGAATTTTTAAAATAGTATTTATACCATTCATCTCATAATATTGAATAAAATCTTCGACACTTTTTGCTTGAAGTTCAAGAGAATCAGCTAAAGTATCAGAAAATTGATTCTGTACAACCATTTTCAATTTTTCTGCAAAAGTATCTCCGCCGATGACAGATGGAGAAAGTCGGATAACTTGGCACCTAGAGATAATCGTATTTAAAACTTGATAAATATTATCAGTAACTAATATCGCAATTATGTTATCCTCAGGTTCCTCTAAAAATTTTAGAATAGAATTTGCTGCTGATGCATTAAGCTTGTCCGCTTGTTGAATTATATAAACTCTATACTTGCTTTCAATACTTGTCGTGCTAAATTCTTCTTGAAGTTCTCCAAGTTGCTCCTTTTTGATCCATAATCCGTCCGGTGTAATAATTTTTAATTCAGAAAATGTTCCATTTTCGATTTGTTCGCATTGATAACAGTGTTCACAGTTTCTTTCATCATTAGAGCATAAAATTTCTTTTATAAAGTCTATAATAAGTTTTTTTGAATTAACATATCCATTAGTTTCAAAAAGATAGGCATGTGAATATGCCTTGGACTGAATTGCATGATTTAAAACTGTACAAGCAATTTTTTGATCATCCATATATTGAATCATATTCCACCACCTTAAAACAAAATTATATAAATAAAAATAAAAGAAAAGAGTGCAGGCACACCTAAAATACTTATAGTAAGTACTGTAATTATATTAATCGGTATAATTATATTAATTGGTAGAGCAAGTAAATTATACCCATACAATAAAAAACAACTAAATATTATTTTTCTTATAAAACGAAAAATTTTCTTCCACATAATATCACCACTAAATTATATGGATTGCAAATTAAATTATGAAACACTTGTACGATCTTCTAGTGCTAATTCCAAAGTTAAAGCGTCAATATACTCCATATCAACTCCAATTGGAATACCATGAGCAATTTTAGTAACTTTAACGGGTAATTTTTGAAGTAATTTAGAAATGTAAAGTGCAGTCGTTTCTCCTTCTACACTAGGCTTTACTGCAATAATCACTTCTTTTATCTGTCCATCTTTAATTCTATTAACCAAAGATGTTATTGTTAAATCATCTGGATTTACTCCATCAAGTGGAGAGATTAATCCATTTAACACATGATATAATCCACGATAGGAACCAATTTTTTCAAATAAAATTACATTTTTTGGTTCCTCAACTACACACACTGTCGACATATCTCTCGTCCTGTCAGAACAAATATCACATATTTCATTTTCTGATAAGTGATTACAGATTGAGCAACGTCTTATTTTTTTCTTTACATTGACTAAAGAATCAGCAAATAAATTTAATATTTCATCATTCATATTCATTGTTGCTAAAGCTAAACGTTCTGCTGATTTCTCACCAATTCCAGGATATTTTTTAAAACATTCTATTAAATTACGAATTGTATTTGGATAATTCATTAAAATAAACCTGGCATTCCTTGTGTGTATTTACCCATTTTCTCATCTGTTTCTTTATCAATTTGATTCATCGCATTATTTACTGCTACAACAAACATGTCTTCCAATATTTCGACATCATCAGATTCTATCTCGCTTACATTTAATTTTACTCGAAGTAATTTTTTTGCGCCATTGAAAGTAACTGTAACCATTTCTGAGGTTCCCTCAAATTCTGTTTTATCAATTTCCTCTTTCGCACTCATCATGTCTTTTTGTAATTTTTGTGCTTGTTTCATCATAGCTTGAATATTCATATTTTTTCCTCTTTTCTATTGATATTCAACAATTTCTCCAAAGAGATTCTCTATTGAGTTTTGTTGTTCTTCATTTTCAAAATATTGTCTCCACTCTTGTGGTTCTTCTTGATACTGATATTCTTTTTTTCCATTATTAAAATCTTGTTTAATCTGATTCCAATTGCTAGTAGTTGTCGCAATCGTATATCGAGTCTCATGATAAAGATCCTCAAGCATTCTATCAATCATATAACAATTACTGTTAAACTCCTCAACCATATAGTTTGTTGGATAGACAAAAATCATATGGTCATCTGATGCTGCTTTTAATTCACCATCCAACACTAATGAAGCGATAGTCCCATAATCTGAATGTAATAAGAAAGACTTTACTTCTTCTATCGACTTTTTTTGTTCTAAAAACAGTTTTCTGTTGAATTTACACAAAGTATTGTTTATTCTTATTTTTTCTAGTTTTTTTATTATTTCATTGTATTCTGTTTGATTATTTCCCAATCCTTCTGTTTCATTATCTAAAATATTCTGATTTTCTTCTTGGTTAACTATATTTTTTATTTCATTTTGTTGGGAAATGTTTTTGTTCGATGAAGAAATAGTACTGATATTGGTATCTTCTTGCATACTACTCATTATTTTCAATATTACTAATTCAAATACAATACGGGGACTATTAGCAACTTTCATTTCTACTAATGACTTGTTAAATTCATGTAACCATTTTTCAATATTATTAGAATCAGCTTCTTTTGCCAACTCTAAATATAATTCACAATTAACTACATTGTTTTTCATATATTCTGGTGCTCTATTAGAAAGTAATAGATTCCTTAGAAATAGAATGAGTTCTTCTCCTATTTTTACAAAATTTTTTCCCTTTTTGTCAACATCATCTAAAAATAAAAGAGCATTTTGAATATCATTATTTAAAATAATCTGAACGAAATTTCTTAAAGTTTCCTGGGAAAGGGTACCATTAATTTCATGTATGTCATCTATCTCTATTTTAGAACCAGAATAAGCAATTACTTGATCTAAAATACTTAGAGCATCTCTCATACCTCCATCAGATAAGCGAGCAATTTCCAATAGAGCCTCTTCACTTGCTTCAATTTGTTCTTTTTCAATTATTGATTTTAAATGTTCTACTATTTTTTGTGCAGGAATTTTTTTAAAATCAAATCGCTGACATCTGGATAAAATCGTTGCTGGAATTTTGTGTGGTTCTGTTGTTGCTAAAACGAATAAAATATGTGATGGTGGTTCTTCTAATGTTTTTAGTAATGCGTTGAAAGCCCCTACTGTCAACATATGTACTTCATCAATAATATATATTTTATATTTACCTGTTGATGGAACTAAATTAACTTTACTACGCAATTCACGAATTTCATCTACACCATTATTAGATGCAGCATCTATTTCGATAATATCAGTAGTTTGATGGTCATTTATTTGCGTACAATTTACACACTTTTCGCAGGGTATTCCATTTATTGGGGAATCACAATTTACTGCTTTTGCTAAGATCTTAGCTACACTAGTTTTACCAGTACCACGTGGGCCAGTAAATAAATAAGCGTGGCTTAATTTTTCATTTACAATGGTATTTCGAAGAGTTTTTACAATAACTTCTTGTCCAACCATCTCATCAAAATTTTTAGGTCTATATTTGCGATATAAAGTTTGATACATTAACCATCACCCTATTGGTATTATACCATTTTACACTTTATAAAAAAAGAAAATGATTTTATTATTTTCTTTTTAACTGAAAGAATTTTTGTAATAAATCTATATATTTATTATCTAAATTCAACTTTACAAAATTTGTATTTTTACTTTCGAAAAAGTCCAGATGACTATTATCAGCAGGAATCACATAGTAAACTGTCTTAATTCTAGATTGAATAATAGCTCCCAAACACATTGGACAAGGTTCCAAAGTTGTATATAATTCGCAATTTTCTAATCGCCAATTTTTAAGTTTTTTACTAGCTTTTTCAATTGCAATTATTTCTGCATGCTTTGTAACCTGATGTTTTTTTTCTTTTTGATTATAAGACTTAGTTATAACTTTTCCTTCTTTTACAATTACTGCTCCGATAGGAACTTCTTTTCTTTTATATGCTTTTAGTGCTTCTTTATACGCTAATTCCATGTATTCTTTCATATATTATCACCTATAAAAAAGACGCACACATTTAGGAACTCTTAAGGCTGCTATCTTCCGATCCTGACCTGGTTCAAATATAAATGTTGCGTCCTATATAATATACATTTTTTTTCTATTTATTACAACTTTAAATGTTCCACGTGAAACATTTATTTTGTTTTGTTTTTTTATGTTCCACGTGAAACATTTATTTTGTTTTGCTTTTTTATGTTCCACGTGAAACATAGAAATAGTATGTTAATGATATATAAATAATATTTTATTAACAAAATTATTACAAACATTATGATTTTATGCTAAACGAACACTAATTTCATTTTATTATGTTTCACGTGGAACATAATATTTTAGTTTTCATTTAAATAATTATTAATAAAGTAATAGTAATTATATTTTTCTATTAATATTTTATAAAAATTGATAATGATCTTTTATAGATAACTATACGTTCCACGTGGAACATTACAATAATAGTTTTAATAATTTTTATAAAAATAGTTAAAATATAAATTATGTTACTTATATGAATAAGATATTGTTTTTATAGTAATTAAAATTCTACTTTATGATTTTATAAAAATAACATTGTTTTTAAAATATAGTCTGGTTTTAATAATAAATATATTATTTGTTATTACTACTTCTATGTTTCACGTGAAACATTATTCTTTTTATGAACTTTATCTTATATAATTAACTTTAAATTTAATAATAGATACTATTTATTAAATTCATTAATTCGATAGTTAATCATTACTTATATGTTCCACGTGGAACATATAAAAAGAGAATGTTAATGATTATAATACCTTTAA
>DICM01000005.1 GCA_002416285.1 Caryophanales bacterium UBA5026 | reverse complement strand
GTGGCTATACAAATCAGTTCCGAGTACTATCTGGAAGTGCAACCTATAGTGGAACCGCAGTTACCAATAATACTTGGATCACAATTAGTGGAACGAGTGTAGGAGTTGTATTTAATAGTAATGGAACGATTGAAGCAAGAAGTACCGATGGAATTAATACGGTAACTTCCTCCACTTTAACCATCAGCCAAATTGATACGACAGCCCCAGTGGTAAACAGTTTAAGTATCGCATCGACAAATGGAAGTTATAATGTCATAACCACAACGATTACATCGAATGTAACGGACAATTCAGGAGCAAGTATGCAGATGTATATCAGTAATACAGGATACGAGACTGGAGGATCATGGGAAGCTTACAGTACCAGTAAGTCATGGAATGTCGGAGGAAGCCTTAATGGAGGAACGAGAACGATCTACATTACTTACATGGATCAAGCAGGAAACAAGATCAATAGAACGATGACCTATACTGTTTACTATGAATGTGGAAGTGGAAACACGACCACCAGTTATGGAGGATGGGGAGCATGTAGTAAGACTTGTGGAGGAGGAACCCAGAGTAGAAGTGTAACTGTGACCGATAATAAGACTGCTAAAGTATGCTCTACTTCAACGGATAGTCAGGCTTGCAACATACAAAGTTGCTGCAGTGGAAATATTAATTTTAATTTTGTTGTTCAAAATGGAACGTTTGATTCAAGTAGTGGAAATATTTATTTGAATGTAAATAATGATTTTAATGTCACGGTGCAGTGTAATGATTCTACATCTTGTTGCAATCAAACTACCTTTAACCTTGTTGGGAGATATAACATTGTTGGAAGTTTAGAAATTGGCCCACAAACATTTTATAATGGATCCGGTGGTGCTAGTCTAAACATTAATCTTGGAAAGCAACTATTACTAGGTATTTATAACTATACCTCAACAATTAAAGATTCAATTGGGACTAGTAAGACAAAAACGGGAAGTGTATATCTATTAAATGAAAAACAAAGATTCTTATTAGACTGTTATATGTATGGATTAAATAGAGGAATTGATCCTTCGGGATTTCAAAACTGGTATTATGATCATGGATTGAGTAAAGCTACACAATCGACAAAATATACCAAAGCTGCTCAAATTATCGCTGAAATTTTAACGACAAACACAGCAGAAATACCAGATGACAAAAGTGCTTGGGTAAGAATGGCTTATCGTATTGCACTGCATAGAGAAGCTAGTAACGCAGAAGTTCAAGCAAGAATCCCATCTTTACCTGATGAAAAATTCAACAGATATAATATGGCATATGAAATCGCAACCTCAACTGAAGCAAAAAATATTTTAAATGGCTATAATTTTGATTATTAAAAAAGTAGACTGAAGTCTTTTTTGACTTTGTCTACTTTTTAATTTTTTCTCTTAAAATTAATACCAATAATACTACCAAATATAGAACAGATAAGTAATATTCCATCATACATTAGGTGTTTCCATTCCCAGGTCATATGTACACCGAGAAAATTAAATAGGAATAGAACAATAATGAAGGCTAACCCCATTTTAAATCCTTCCAGCCATCCTTTTTGAATGCTCTGTTTCCCCATTAAAAATCCACCAATAAATAAAGAGACAATTGGAATAATCATTTTAAATGTCGAAACTACTTTTGGACTGAATAAATTGAAGTAACTAAATATCGTTAAAATTAGAGTTAAAATTAATAAGGAACCAATTGTACTGGCAATAGAAATGCCAATTCGTTTTAAAGTTATCATTGTATCACCTAATTTAATGTATGAAATGAATAAAACAAATATTCATGGACATAATGAAATAGGTGATAATATGTATATAGATATGATTTTAAAAACCTTTTTTCTTTATTTCTTCATTATGTTTATGTATCGTATTATGGGAAAAAAAGAAGTTGGGGAGTTAGGTTTAATCGACCTAATTGTCAGCGTTTTAATTGCGGAATTAGCCGCTATATCAATTGAAGAAACCAATCGCTCGATTTTGATGTCTGTTGTGCCAATAATCGTATTAGTATTTTGTGAAGTAACTCTTAGTTTTATCAGCATGAAAAGTGAAAAACTTCGTAACTTTTTTGATGGAAAACCCAGTGTTATTATTAAAAAAGGAAAAATCAATTTTAGTCTGATGACAAAAATTCGTTATACGTTAGATGATTTAATTAGTCAATTAAGACAGCAAGGAATTAAAAGTATTGAAGAAGTAGACTATGCAATATTAGAAAATAGTGGAGATCTTTCTATCTTTCAAAATACAAAAGAATACCCGATGCCTATTATTCTAGATGGAGTAATTGATGAGACTGTAATACAGGAAATTGGCAAGGATCGAGCCTGGATACTTCGACTCTTAAAACAGGAAAATCTACCATTAGAGGATGTCTTTTATGCATTTTACACTCAGAAAAAGACTTTTATTATTAAAAAGAGTGATCTACTATAAAAGATTACTTTTTTATTTTTTAATTCTATTAAAAAGTTTGTCTAATCTTGTCATTGACTTAAAAAATCGGTATAATTAAAATATATAGAATAAGGAGAAGTTATGAATAGAGATTCCATTATAAAAGAAACGTTAAGCATATTGAAACACACAAGACTAGAAATTTTATGGAAATTTTTAATTTCTATAGTTTACCGCGGAACGTTATTAATTATTCCTATATTATGGGGAAAAACAATCGATTTAATTACAGTTAATAAAGTCAGTGATAGTTATCGAATGGTTTTAATCACGATGGCTGTTGCAGTCGGATATTATGTAAGTGCTTGTTTTAATCAAAAAATTTATTATAAATTATACAATAAGATGTATGAATCTTATACAAATTTAATTTATAATTCCGTATTTAACAACTCACTTTATAGTCTATCTAGATTTAAGCTAGGAGAATTTAGTAATATTGTAAACAATGATATTGATATTGTAGTTGCTTTTTTAGGTGATACTATTATTAAAATTGTTCAAATTGTAGAGTTCTTTATTATATTTTATTATTTTTCAACTATTAATTTTACTATTTTTCTTGTTACAATTATATTATCAACATTAATGCTAGTACTATTATTATCTTCCGGGAAGAAAATGAAAAAAACAAATTTAGATCGCAAGTATCATCTTGATAAAAAATTTGCAGTAACTCATGAAGTTTTTAATAATGTAAAAGAAATTAAAGGATTCTACGTATTTAAAAGCATTAATGATCGGGTAAAGCATGTCTATAATGAATACCTAGAAGCAAATGCAGTTTATAATATTTTTTCATATTATGTAAAACAATTTATACTTGCCATGATTGAAGTAGCACGTTATGGATTAGCAATTTATGGAATTTATCTATGTGCTAATAAGCAGATGGAAATAGGTACTATTATTGTAATTTACACCTATTATGGAAAAGTAATTGAAAATTATGATGTCGTTGGCTCTTTAATGATTGGATTAGAGGATTTCAAGGTTTCTTTAAGAAGATTAGGTAAATTGTTAGAATATCGAAAAACAGATTGTGTTGAAAACTGTGTACCAGTGCAAAATTATGTTGGGAAAGTAAAATTTAGTGATATTCTCTATGGTAATTTACAGGATCCAATTCTAGATAATGTTTCATTCGAGATTGAAGAAAACAGTATTACTGTGATTACTGGTGGTCCAGGAAGTGGAAAAACCGGTGTATTTGATTTACTGATGAAATTAAACCGTCAACATCAAGGAGATATTTATATCGATAATATTTCATATGAACGGATCGATGATGATACTTACTTTAACTTAGTTGCTTTAGCACGAAAAGAAGCTCGGTTCTTTGATCTTAGTATCAAAGATAATTTAATGCTTGTCGCTAAGGACTTTTCAGAAATTAAAGAAATTTGCGAAAAGATGGGAATCCATGAAGATATCATGCAACTGAAAAATCAATACAATACACAAATTAATGATACTGGTGAAAAAGTTTCTAACGATCTTAAAACAGCAATCGCTATCGCTCGGGTATTTTTAAAGAAATCAAAAATTATGATGTTTGATGAATCAGTCAGTGTTTTGGATAGAAATTATCAAGATACGGTACTCAATATATTAGAAGAATATAAAAAAGATCATACAATTATGGTTATTTCTAGAGACGAAAACATACTAAAACGTGCTGATAGAGTAATTATGTTTGAAGATAACAAAGTAAAAGAAATTACAGATAAAAGGAGGAGAGGTAGATGGATCTAATTATAGGCTCCCATGTCGGATTTAAAAAGGATGATCAATTATTAGGCAGTGTATTAGAAGCGATAAGTTACGGATCTAATACATTTATGTTCTATACTGGTGCACCACAAAATACTGCTCGTACTCCTATTTCACCAGACTTTACAATTCAAGGGCTGGAATTAATGAAAGAACATCATATTGATCCTAAAAATGTAATTGTTCATGCTCCTTATATTATTAATTTAGCGGCGACTGGAGAAAAACAAGATTTTGCAATCCGCTTTTTAAAAGAAGAACTAAGAAGAATCGAAACATTAGGATTTGATAAAGTTGTCCTACATCCGGGAAGTCATGTTGGAATTGGGTACGATGAAGGAATTAAACAAATTATTGATGGACTAAATGAGGTACTAAAAACACCTACCAATGTTATTATTTGTTTGGAAACAATGGCCGGTAAAGGAACGGAATGTGGATGTACATTAGAGCAGATAAAACAAATGATCGATGGTGTTAATAAAAAAGAAAATATCGGTGTTTGTCTTGATACTTGTCATCTTAATGATGCGGGATATGACATGTCAAAATTCGATGAATTCTTAGAGGAATTTGATAAAATAGTCGGTATTAATTATATTAAATGTATTCATATCAATGATAGTAAAAATCCATTCTCATCACATAAAGATCGCCATGATAATTTAGGATTTGGCACATTAGAATTTAACAATTTATTAACAATAATTTATCATGAAAAGTTAAAAGATATTCCTAAAATACTAGAAACTCCATATGTAACATTCGATGATGAATCAAAAGAACGTCTATATCCTCCGTATAAGTTTGAAATTGAAATGATTCGTAATAAAAAGTTTGATGAATCATTGATAAAAAAGATTCGAGAATTTTATCAAAAATAAAAAGTGCTTTCACACTTTATAAAAATTTATTATATTTTTGTTTATAAAAGCGTAGCAATTCTAACGCTTTTTTTCTAGTCTCTAACCGTAAGGTTTTCATCGCTTCAATCGCATCTTCTTCCGTACCATAAAAAATCACTTTCCAGTGTTGTTTTAAATATTGATAAATAAAATCCGTCTCGGATTGCTCGAGGATTACACCATTTTTTTTCGCAAACTCAACAATATCCTCTTTTTGTAACTTTTCCACATATTTTTCCATTAACTTTTCAATCAAGTTATCACCTCTAATACATTATATGTTGAAATTAAAGAATAATGTTTTGATAATGTAATAAACTAAAAATAAAGAGGTGATAACATGTATCAAGCTTATTCTCTCCCATATTCATACGATGCATTAGAACCATATATTGATCCAAAAACGTTAGCGATTCATTATGAAAAATTTTATTTAAAATATTTAGGTGAATTAAATGCTTTAGTTCGTGAAAATCCATCTTTATCAAAGTATTCAAAAATTGAATTAATAAATCATTTAGAAGAAATTCCTATGCAGATTAGAAGCAATGCTTATGTTCTATTAGGTGGTGTATTAAATCATGAACTTTATTTTTCGAATCTTAATCCAAAAGGGAATCGTACTCCAAAGGGAAAATTAAAAGAAGCAATCGATAAGAAGTATGGTTCTTTTGATAATTTTAAAAAAGAATGGATCAGTACGGCCCAAAATCTATTTGGTTCAGGATATACATTCTTGGTAGTAGATAAAAGTAAGAATTTATTAATTATTAACATGAGCAATGAAGATAGTCCATATTACTATGGATTTACTCCAATTATGGCTATGGATAGTTGGGAACATGCCTATTATTTAGAATACCAAAGTAATCGCGATGAATATATAAAAAACTTTTTCAATTTAATAGACTTTGATGTTGTTGAAAAGAACTATTTAAATGCCATCTAAAAAAAATAAACCTAAATATCGTTTTTATCAACATTACCACAATATCAAAGTAACAATTGAAAAAAGATACAATATATTAATCGGACTAATCTCTTTTTGCATTCTCTCGCTTTTTATAAGCCTCTTTTATATCCAAGTCATCAAAGCAAGTGATTATCAGAAAAAGCTAACTAGTTTAGAAAAAACAACTGTAACAGGGACTACAGCACCGAGAGGAAGAATTTATGATCGCAACCATAATCTGTTAGTTGATAATACTCCTACAAAGTTAATTACCTACAAAAAACAAAAAACAAATACCACTAGCAAAGAAATCGAAATCGCCTATAAACTATCTGATTTACTAGATGTATCTTACGTAAAATTAACAGATGCGATGAAAAGAACCTTCTATTTGAAAAATCATGAAGACGAACTGAAAAAAAGAATTACAGCAGAAGAATGGAGAGCTTTAGAAGAACGAAAGATTAGTGGAGCAGACATCGAAAAAATGAAATTAGAACGTATTACCGAAGGGGAACTTGGAACATTTTCTGAACGTGATTTAGAGGCTTCTTATACCTACTTTCTAATGAATAAAGGATACTCTTATGCCGAGAAAGTAATAAAAGAACAAGATGTAACAGATTTGGAATATGCATTAATTAATGAAAATGTTGATTCACTACCAGGTGTTGAAGTAGAGCTATCATGGGAGCGAACTTATCCATATGGAGATGTTTTTAGAAGTATTTTAGGGAGTGTTTCTTCAAGTGAGAGTGGAATTCCAAAAGAATTGAAAGAACATTATTTGAGTGAGGGATATAGTCTTACCGATCGAGTTGGGACAAGTTATCTGGAATATCAATATGATAATTATTTAAAAGGAACGAAAGATGAATACGCTGTTTATCAAACTGGAGAGAAGGTACTTACGAAAGAAGGAACTAGAGGAAATGATATTGTTCTCTCAATTGACATTAATTTACAGAAAAAAATAGAAGAGATTCTAACAGAAGAATTAATTGCGACAAAAAAAGAACCAAATACAGATTTTTATAACCGTTCATTTGTAATCGTTACCGATCCTAATACTGGAGAGATTTTAGCAATGGCCGGTAAGCAGATTTCAATGACGAACGATGGTTATGAGATATATGATTATACCCCGGGAATTACAACCTCACCAGTTGTCGCTGGATCGATTGTCAAAGGAGCGTCACATATTGTCGGTTATAATACAGGTGCTTTACAAATCGGCGAGAAACGATACGATGAGTGCGTAAAGTTAGCTGGTGCTCCACTGAAATGTTCCTTTAAGAGTCTAGGGCTTTTAAATGATTTAACTGCCCTTAAAATGTCATCCAATACTTTTCAGTTTTACACTGCTATGAAAGTGGCGGGAATAAAGTATTATTACAATACACCATTTAAAGCTCCACATGAAGCTTTTGAAACATACCGTAATACTTTCGCTCAATTTGGCCTCGGTGTAGAAACAGGGATTGATCTTCCTGTAGAAAGCTTAGGATTTAAAGGAACGAGTGAAGTTGGAGGACTACTTCTCGATTTTGCAATTGGACAGTATGATACTTATACTCCAATTCAACTTGCACAATATATGAGTACGATTGCGAATGGCGGAAAAAGAATGAAACCAACTCTTTTAAAAGAGGTTTATTCTAGCAAATCATCTTCTTTTGAGGATCAGATTTACAAACAAGAACCAACTATTTTGAATGAAATTGATACCGAGACTGAATATTTAGATAGAGTCAAAGAAGGACTTAAATTAGTATTAACATCAGGAGCAACTGGATGGCGTTTCATTGATTTAAAATATAATCCTGCTGGAAAAACTGGAACAAGTCAAAGTTTTGTCGATTCCGATCATGACGGCAAAATAGATACGGAAACAATAACTACTACATTTGCTGGATATGCTCCCGCCGATAATCCGAAAGTTGTATTCACGGCAGTTTCTCCGGACATATATTATTCGAAGACTGGTAGTACTTACCAGACCCTTGTGAATCGTAGAATTAGCTCGCGTGTTAGTGAAGCTTATTTTGAACTTTATCCACTTTCGTGAGTATTATGAGAAAAAGAATAGTAAATTAAAAAAAATGATTGAATTTACAAATGAATTTTGGTATTATATAACTAATGCACTGACAAAAAAGGAGGATTTATATGGCAAAAAAAGGAGAAAGCAGAGAATTAGTAACATTAAAATGCTCTGTTTGTAATGAAAAAAATTACCGTACTTCAAAAAATAAACGTAACACAACTGGACGTCTAGAATTAAATAAATATTGTTCAAGATGTAAACAACATACGGCACATAAAGAAGAAAAATAATTAGGATAGGCAAAATCCTTATTTTTCATTGAGGGGAGAAATAATATGATGATCGATGTAAATAGTATTAAAACCGGTATGACACTAATCATCGAGGGAAGTCTTTATCAAGTTATAGATTTCCTTCATGTAAAACCTGGAAAAGGTTCTGCATTTATGAAAACAAAATTGAAAAATTTAAGAACAGGCGGAACAATTGAACGTACTTTTAATACAAATGTCAAATTTGAAAAAGCTAATATTCAAAAGACAACTGTTCAATATTTATATAATACTGGTGATACTTATTATTTCATGAACATGAATTCTTATGAGCAATTTGAATTGAATTCTGAACAATTAGGGGAAGATCGTTTCTATTTAATTGAAAATATGGAAGTAATTGTAAGCTTCTTCGAAGGGGAATTACTAGGAGTTATTTTACCGGATAAAATTGAGATGACTGTAACTGCAACTGAACCAGCTGTTAAAGGTAATACTACCAATAACGCTACTAAGGAAGCAACACTAGAAACAGGACTATCAGTGCGTGTTCCACTTTTTGTAGAACAAGGAGAAAAAATCATCGTTTCAACAGGCGATGGTAAATATGTTTCAAGAGCATAATGTTTAAAATGACCAAGTTGAAGGTCGTTTTTTTGTACAGATAACAATTTTATTGTATAATGGAAATGGTGGTTATATGGAAAGAAAAGTAGTGCTTGTAACAGGAGCTAGTAGAGGAATTGGAGCTGCAACAGCGATTCATTTTGCGAAAAGAAATTATGATGTTGTTATCCATTACTATACAGGCAAAGGAGAAGCTTTAAAAATACAGGAGCAAATCGAAAGAGAAAGTAATGTCAATACTATGATTATAGCAGCCGATATTTCAATTGAAGCAGAGGTAAAAGAGATGATTGATCAAGTAATTAGCACAATGAAACGAATTGATGTTGTTATCAACAATGCTGGTATTGCAATTGATACTTTATTTCAGGATAAAACTGTTGAGAATTTTAAAAGAACACTTGATGTGAATTTGATTGGAACTTTTTTAGTAAGTAAATATGCTTCTGAATATATGTATGAACATGGTGGAAATATTATCAATTTATCATCGACGAATGGTATTGATATGGGATTTCCTATGTGCTTGGATTATGATGCTTCTAAAGCGGGGATTATCTCTTTAACAAAAAATTTAGCAATTCAATTTGCACCTAATATTAGAGTTAATGCGGTGGCACCTGGTTGGGTGGAAACAGAAAATGAGATGAAAGAATTAGATGAAGAATATATCGAAATGGAAAAAGATAAGATTTTACTTCATCGATTTGGAACACCGGAAGATATTGCTAAAACAATCTACTTTTTAGCAAGTGATGATGCGAGTTATATCAATGGAACGGTAATTCGTATCGATGGAGGACAATAATGAAAATAGAATTAAAAGAAATGGTAAAAGAAGCCGAATTAGTTTTAAAAGAACAATTTAGTAAAATAGATGAAATCTGTGATTCTAATAGTGAGAAGGTTTTAAGTGCCTTTCAGAAATTTCATTTAAGTGAAGCACATTTAGGGACGACAACGGGATACGGATACAGTGATCTAGGTAGAGATATCATTGAAGAAATCTATGCAGAAATATTTAAAGCAGAGGATGCACTTGTACGGAATCAATTTATTTCAGGGAGCCATGCTTTAACCGTTGCTCTTTTTGGTTTATTACGTCCAGGGGATACGCTTCTTAGTATCACTGGAAAACCATATGATACTTTAGAAGAAGTAATTGGAATCAGGGAAAATGCCAGTTCGTTAAAATCATTTGGTATTTATTATGATCAGATTGAGTTAAAAGAAGATGAATTTGATGAAGAGACAATATTAACTTATTTAAAAAATAATAAAGTCAAAGTAATTGAGATTCAAAGATCAAGAGGGTACTCGACTAGGATTACAGTTTCTATTGAACAAATAGAACGTATTGTAAAAAAAATAAAAGAAATATCAAAAGATACCATTATTATGATCGATAATTGTTACTGTGAATTTGTGGGAAAAAAAGAACCGATTGAAGTAGGTGCTGATATTGTAGTTGGATCTTTAATTAAAAACCTAGGTGGAGGAATTGCTTCTAATGGGGCTTATATCGTTGGTAGAAAAGATTTAATTGCACTTTGTGCTGACCGACTTACAGTTCCAGGAGAAGGAAAAGAAGTAGGACCTAGTTTGGGGGCCAACAAGTTAATTTTACAAGGTCTTTATTTTGCTCCAAGTGTAGTAACAAGTAGCCTTAAGACAGCTGTTTTAGCAAGCTACTTATTAGAACAATTCGGATATGAAGTGAGTCCAAAGTGGAATGATACGAGATCCGATATCGTTCAAATGATTGTATTTCACTCAGAAGAAAAACAAATTAAATATTGTCAAGGAATACAGATGGGATCTCCAGTTGATTCCAGTGCTATTCCGCTTCCTTGGGATATGCCAGGATATGATAGTAAAATTATTATGGCATCAGGCAGCTTCACACAAGGATCTAGTATTGAACTTAGCTGTGATGGTCCAATAAAGCCTCCCTATGTTGCTTATATGCAAGGAGGACTTACTTACTCTTATGGAAAATTAGGAGTGATGAAAGCGATTGAAAATATATTAGAATAATAAGTTAAAACATATGCTCTAGTAGGATATGTTTTATTTATCATAAATATTAATTTGACAATGCATATACTTATGGTATAATAAAAATCCTTTAATTTTTAGGTGATATAAATGAATAGAGAATTAAACAGAGTGTTGAAAATTCATGAATATATGCAATTAGATTGTATGAGGACAGAGAAAGCTTATGCACTCGAATTACTTGAAGAAATGACGACCATCTTTTTTGAGAATGAGGGGAATATCCCACAAGATAAAATTAAGATTCTGATTTGTTGGTATTGGATTGATATTATAGATAGACATCTATATTCGGAAAAAGTAGAATTGCCATTTCCAACAGGACACGGATCTGATAATTTCTATAAGAAAAACTTTAACCGTGCTGTTGAATGTGGGATTCTTACTGAGGATGATGAATCTGTAATCGCCCAAATATGGAAAAAATGTATACCAATCTGCAATGATTTTTTATATATAAATGAAGATCAATTAAGAATTAAAGCAATTCAAAAAGTAAAAGGGTTATAGTCTAAAAAACAGCTGTATTTCAGGGGGATAAAATATGATAAAGCGAAGAGACAATAATTTTAATGTTTGGTATTATACTGATATTGACCTGTTAAACAATATTCGGTGGTATTTAGAAATGGATTCCAAAAGAAAAACAAAGTCAGTTTTGGAACAAATAAGAGAACTGTTTGAAGAAAAGCTTAAGGATAATGTTAATATTGACGAGGAAAAAAGAAAGCAGTTAATTGAATTTTCTTGTCTAAATATTTTAGTTCATTATTTAGCTTCACCAACGATTCAACCATATAACGAAGTATCTTCTTCTGATGAAATTGAAAATAATATGAGAGAATTGATAGAATTCAAATTCGTTACAGAAGAACAACAAGAGCAAATGAAACGTGTATGGATTGATTCTTGTTCTGCACTAAATCAAATTTTATTTTTGCAGCAAGATGTACAAAGAGCCATTGTTTTTGAAAAAACGAAGAATGTTAGAAAAAATCATTGACATATCGCATAAGATGTATGTATAATAGGAAAAGAAAAAAGGAAAGCAGAAGTGTCCCTTCTCACCCGATTGCTTAAGCTTTGGGTTCTATGCCATGATAACTTAATCATTGAATAGAAAGAGGACACTAGGAGTGTCTTCTTTTTTATGGAGGTGTCAGGTATCGCAAAAGAAAAAGATTTGTACATTAATGAACAAATACGCGCTCGCGAAGTTATGGTAATTGGTCCAAATGGAGAACAGCTTGGAGTAAAACCAATTAAGGATGCAATTACACTTGCTACATATGCTGGATTTGATTTAGTTTTAATTAGTCCTAATGCTAATCCACCAGTTTGTAAAATCATGGATTATAATAAATTCAAATATGAAAGCAAGAAAAAGCAAAAGGAAAACATGAAAAAACAACGTGAGACAAATTTAGAAGTGAAAGAGTATCGTTTGTCAGTTACAATTGATATTCATGATTTCAACACGCGTGTTAACAATTCATCAAAGTACTTAGAGAAAGGTCATCGTGTAAAAGTCTCAATCAAATTTAAAGGAAGAGAAATGGCTCATCCTGAACTTGGAAGAGAAGTTTTACTACGGTTTGCTGATGCATTAAAGGAAGTCGCAACAATTGAACAGCAACCAAAAATGGAAGGCCGTTTTATGAATATGCTACTTATGCCAATCAAAGAAAAATAGGAGGGAACATTATGCCAAAATTAAAAACACATAAAGGTACTGCAAAAGTATGTAAAGTTAGACCTGGAGGAACTATTAAAATCGGAACTCCTGGATCAAGACATAATACAGGAAAGAAAAATGCTGCAAGTAACCGTAAAAGCAGAAAAGGATCACTATTAAGTGCTTCAGATTACAAAAGAGTTAAAACAATTTTAGGAAAATAAGTTAAAGATTTAGAGGAGGATTATTATGCCAAGAGTTAAAGGTGGTACGATTCACCGTGCCCGTCGTAAAAAAGTAATGAAGTTAGCCAAAGGATATTTTGGAAGTAAACACAGATTATACAGAACTGCAAAAGAACAAGTAATGCATTCATTAAAATATGCTTACCGTGATAGAAGACAAAAGAAAAGAGATTTCCGTAAACTATGGATTACTCGTATCAATGCTGGATGCCGTGAAAACAATATTAGTTACTCACGTTTCATTAATGGATTATCAAAAGCAGGAGTTTCAATTAACCGTAAAATGTTAGCTGAAATTGCAATTGATAATAAAGAACAATTTGCAGAATTAGTAAAAGTTGCACAAGCTGGTTTAAATGGCGAAGCTGTAAAAGAAGAACCAAAAAAAGTAGCAGTTAAAAAAGAAGTAGTAGAAACTACAAAAGAAGAGTCTACTGATTTATCAAAATTAACTGTAGCTGAACTACGCGAAATGGCAAAAGAAAAAAATATTACAGGTGCTTCTACTATGAAGAAGGCTGAATTAATCGATGCTTTAAAATAAGCATCTTTTTTTATATAAAAAAGATCTTAAGATCTTTTTAAAGTTGCTTCAATAAAGCCATCAAATAAAGGGTGTGGTCTAGTTGGTCTACTCTTGAATTCCGGATGGAATTGGGATGCAATAAAGAATGGATGGTCAGGGTATTCAATGATTTCAACTAGATTTGATTCCCCATTTATACCAGAAAATACAAGTCCTTTTTCTTCTAATATTTCCTTATATGCATTATTAAATTCATATCGGTGCCGATGTCTTTCTAAAATGCTATCTTGTTTATATAAATTGTGAGCCAATGATTTTTTCTTTAATGTACAAGCATAATTACCAAGTCTTAAAGTCCCACCCATATGATTAATTTGTTTTTGTTCAGCCATTAAATCGATAATTGGGGTTTTCGCAACTTCATCAAATTCAGTTGAGGTAGCGTTTTCTAATCCACAAACATGACGAGCAAATTCGATTACAGCAATCTGCATTCCTAAGCATAATCCTAAATACGGAATTTTATTTGTTCTAGCATATTCACATGCTTTAATTTTTCCTTCAATTCCTCTAGTGCCAAAACCTCCAGGAACTACAATACCTTTTACTCCCTTTAGAATATTATTTACATCACCAGTTTCTAGATTTTCTGCATCTACCCAGCGAATGTTTACTTTTGCCTTATATTTGAATCCAGCATGTTTTAAAGATTCTGTAACCGATAGATAAGCATCGTGAAGTTCCGTATATTTACCTACTAAGGCAACTTCAACTTCTCTTTCTAGATGATCGACAGTATCCACAAGTTGTTGCCACTCTTTTAAGTCGATTTTTCTTAAATCTAATTCAAATTGTTTAAGAATAATTTCATCAATTTTTTGTTCTGCATAATTCAGTGGAATTTGATAAATATTCTTTACGTCGATTGCTTCTATAATATTTTCTTTTGGAACATTACAGAACATTGATAATTTATTCTTGATCGAATCATCTAAAGAAAGAGGTGTTCTGCAGACAAGTGCATGAGGATGTAATCCTACACTACGCATTTCGATTACACTCTTTTGTGTTGGTTTTGTTTTTAATTCTCCAGAACCATAGATCCATGGAATTAATGTTGTATGAACAAAGAAGGTATTTTTAGATCCTTGTTCATAGGCAATTTGTCTTAAAGCTTCTAAGAATGTCTGAGATTCAATATCACCGATAGTACCCCCAATTTCAGTAATTACGATATCAGCTTTTGAAGTTACCCCTGCTTCATAAACCTTATTTTTAATTTCGTTGGTAATATGAGGAACCATTTGCACAGTAGCTCCTAGGTAGTCACCTCTACGTTCCTTCTCAATAACAGAAGAATAAATTTTACCATTGGTAATATTTGAAGTATAATTTAATTCTTCATCGATAAAACGTTCATAATGTCCTAAGTCAAGATCTGTTTCACAACCATCAGCAGTTACAAAGACTTCTCCATGTTGAAAAGGTGACATTGTTCCTGGATCAACATTCATATAAGGATCAAATTTCTGCATGAATACTTTATAACCTCTCGATTTTAAAAGTAACGCAATTGAGGAAGCAGTAATTCCTTTTCCTAAGCCGGAAACTACTCCTCCTGTAACAAAAACATATTTTGTCATAACACACAACCTCCAATACATAAAAAAAGCCCAGAGAGTGTCTCTCTGGCTCTTTTTCAGTATAACATTCTATCAGCCGGAAAAACAATTCTTTTTTTTTGTCATTTATTGTAGTATAATAAAAATAACCCACTCTAAACATTTACAAAGAACAATTGTTCGTATATAATTGAATTGGTGATAGAATGAAAGAACTATATATTGACTTTGATGGCGTTATTATGAATACGATTGAAGTTTCATATCGTATGATGGAAGAACAAGGCAAAAATCCTAAGGATAGTGAAGATGCAAAGGTCTTTTTCTCTACTTTAAACTGGAATCAATTTTTAAAACAATGTCAACCGATTAATGATAGTATTGATTGTATTGGAAAAATTATTGATTCAAATAAATTTTCGGTTTCAATTTTAACACATATTAACGGGCTAGAAGAAGCTGTAGAAAAAGTAAAATATATTCGTAAACATTTTAAAGATCTTACAGTGATTCCTGTTCCAAAGCAAATCAGTAAAACAGAGATGGTTCATACTGAGGGTGCAATCTTAATTGATGACTATGCAGGAAACTTAAGAGAATGGAATGCAGCGGGAGGAATAGGAGTACGCTTTTCCGAAAAAAGAAATGGGAAAGGATTCCCTGTTGTAGATTATTTGGATCAGATTATTGAGATGTTTGAAAATATTTGTCAGTAAATTATTATCTTCCAATAAATACGTTTATGAGAAGCATCCTTGCTGTATTTTCCTGTCTTGATTGTGTTGAGTAATTTATTTAAATAACTAACTGATTTGTTTTTTTTTCAAAATGTGTTATAATTAATCCAATTTTCATTTTTAGGGGGAAAATGTATGTATGATTATAATTCAATTAATATTTGCATTAATGCAGCAATGGCTTCTACGGATTTTGAACGTAGTAATTCTGAATTAAAAAAATTATATTTACTAAAAAACATTCTTTTTTACAATGATGTTACAAAATCTGTAGATGGAAATTGTGGAACTTTTGGTACAGGTTATCCGTTTTATGCGTTAAATAATAATTTTGATGGTCAACTGCCCGTAATTGAAGAACAAATTAGATATAACAATGAATTGATTAGTGCTGCTGCGGGAAGTAAATGCAATTCATGGAATTGTTCAAATTGTCTACAACAAAAAGGGCATATGATGCCAGACTTAAAACAGGTTTGTAAAACTTGTAAAAATATGGATGATGCGCTAAAGCCTAGAAAAGTTATAAATAGGCTACCAGATATAGATATGTGGATGGTTTGTGATACTAGTTGCATTACAGATGCAAAAAAGAAGTTAACTTTATTATTTAAAGAAAATGGTATGAAACCTTCGGATATCAATCCAATTGAAACTTTAGAGGATATTTTTTCTATAAGCGAGGATATTAAGAATGGAAAAATGCCAAGTAAAAAATTACCATTAGACTCGCATATTATTGATTATAATGTGTTATTTTCATTAATTGAACAAGTTCCATATGTGATAAAAAAGGCAACAGAAAATTGGGAAATTCCATATCTGGCTATTCATCCACTTTCTTATCGAAAGAAGTGGCAGTATGATGATATGCCATATAATTTCATTCATGATTACTTATCCAGTTTAACTGAATTTGGATTTAAGGATGAATTAAAGGATATTTTAATCCAAACTAGAAGAGAATTAGTTTCAATTTATACACCGGAACAATTATATAATTACTTAGTCTTGTGTGGACCAGCATCTGTTGCGAGAAGACATGAAACAAAAGAACTGAAAAAGGTATTTGAAGAAAGGATAAGTTTATGGTAAAAAAAATAGATTTACATATTCATACAATATGTTCAGATGGAGCATTATCTCCAAAACAAGTTATTGATCAAGCGGAGAAAAATGGAGTGAGTGTAATTGCAATATCTGACCATGACACAATTGATGCATATAATGATGAATTATATAAATATGCCGAAGCAAAAAATATAACCCTTATAAATGCAGTAGAAATTTCTACAAAGACAAAAAAATGTGGAATTCATGTATTAGGATATAATTTTGATTTGGATAATCAAGAATTTAGAAATAATTTATTTTCTTTAAGAAATTCAAGACATGATTATTTATATAACGTTGCTGAAAAATTGAAAAAACTAGGATATATTATTAATGTGGAGGAACTAGATAAAATAGAATCTGTTACAAAAGCACATATTGCTTTAGACGTTGTAAATAATAAAGAAAATCATGAACTATTGATAAAAAATTTTCAACATATTCCTAATAAAGGGGAGTTTATTGAAACTGTGATGAATGAGGGATGCCCAGCCTATGTTGAAAAGCAAACAGTGACTCCAAAACAAGCATCGGATATGATAAGAAAGGCTGGTGGGAAAGTTGTTTTAGCTCATCCAGTAGCATATACATACGAAGATAATTTAACTGAGCGAGATATATTAGAAATTGTTGATGAAATGAAACCAGATGGAATTGAAACATATTATTTGTATGTAGATCGTGAAAATAAAAAAATAAATGACATTGATAAATGGAGTAATTTCACGAAAGAAAATAATCTTTTTGAAACAATAGGTTCGGATTTTCATATAAGTGATGGGTTAAGACCTGAAATCGGTTTAGATGAAAATGAAATTAAATTATCAGAAAATGAAATGAGAGAAATAATAAATAATTTAATTTCATAAAAAATATATAAGATTTATTTTTTAAAAAAATCGATATATATGTTTTGAAATCATTATCTTTCTTTAATAAGAAGCAGTAAAAAAGAGTAAAAGGAAATAATAGATAATATATAAACATTTAGAAAAATATAAGTTTTTTTCTTCTCGGTTAATCAATGATTATTGAACGACAAAAAGACGCAAAATGGTTTCTTTGAAAAAAGGTATAGATTGCAAAGAACAGATATAGTATAATTTAAGTACCAAATCTTAACTGAAAATTTATTTCTAAATTGTTAAGATTTGAGGTGGTTGAAGTAAGTGTTTTTGAGAGGAAGGCACTTACTTCTTTTGTTTTAAGATTTAATGATTTTGTCACGAGATTACCATGTTCTAATAATTGTTGAATGGTATGAGCAAATTGAATAAAAAAATAATGAATTTTCATAGCAGTATCATTTCTACTATTTAAATGTGATATGTTAAAGGCTCTATGTTTTTACGTATAAAAGCCTCCATTTTCAATCTTCCAACGCTTTCTACCAAGAGAAACAATTTCTAATAGGTGGTTATTTGTAATCTCTAAATTACTAATCTATCGAAATGTAGTCGTTTTATTTCTTTTAGTTTCGATATATTTGAAAACATTCAGGAAAAGATTGTGATAAGTGATACCAGTTGATAAGTAATAATTGCTTAAAGAAACTTCATTCTTATAAAGGATGTTATCTTCAAAAGTTTCACTGATTTTTTTTAGCCTATCAGGCTTTAGATTAAAAAGAAAAAATCAGTTGAATTGATTACAAATATCAAACATAGGCTTAGAAGTATATAAAGCATCACCAGTCATGATAAATTAGTATTTTGGATAATGGTGTTTTATTCTTACAGCCATTCTTTTAAACGCTTTTATTTGACAATCTTGTTGTTTTTTTTTTTCAGTGAAACTAGAATCATTTTCAATAAATTCAGAATCGAAGTTAATAACTATATTACCAACGACTAACTTACATTCTAAAACATATTTGTAATAAGAAATAGTACCATCTTTATGTTTTCTTTTTAAACAGTTGTCATTTAGATTATAAGAGTGATGAGATAAACCAGTACCATCAATTAATAATTGAAAGCAGTCATTAAACCGACACTTATCAAATATTTTATAACGTAATCAAGATTTCACAATATACTTTTGGATATTTCTAAGTTCATCCGTATTAATGTTAATAAAAACATCTTGAATTGTTTCCCAATAAGGAAGTTCTTCTAGATTTTGACCACATATTTTAGACAAATTTTTAATACAACTTTCTGAAACAAAATCAAGAGAAGAAATGTCAGTCATAGTAGTTAAACCACACAACAACCAAAAAAGACGAGTAACACAAATGGTCTTTATTTGATAGGTAATATAACCTTTTTTCTAGTATCGGTTAAATGATCAAACATCGTTTATAAATTGGTTAAATATTTATTAATAATAGAATATAATTCTTTCATTAAAACTTTATCTTTTCGTAAAGTTCTTTTCTCTTTTCTGTTCATTTACGACACCCATCTTTTACTATGTAGTAATTATACCAATTTTTTATCTGTTTTGTTTGCGGATATTCGTCTTTTTCTTTGAGAAAAACTTTTACTCTTTTCACTGTCTATATATTAAACAGTTGACATTTCCCTATTTTTTGCTAGAATAATACCACTAACACTACATAGAGTAGTATAAAAATGAGGTGTTAAAAATGCAGTGTTATAATTCAATTATAAAAAAACAATCTCTTATGGAAATGAATAAAGATTTGACTTTTAATTTGGGTAGGGATTATTATGGAAATCCAATTAAAATTTTATCTATGAAACAAGATGCAGTTTTAAATTGTGATCTTCCAGGATATCTTATTACCGAAGAAGGCATTGTTATTCCGGTAGTAGAGGGTGATGAACATGGTTTGGTAGCCAGTGCATATTTACAAAAGGTTTTGGGAAAACAATGGAATAATTCTTTAAAATATTTATATTTAAATTATTTATATCATTTACATGTAATTTTATATGGAAAAATGGAGAGTTCCTCTTTTGGACTAGAAAATTTACAGACTGATTATGTTGGACTTTTCTTTTTATATGACCATCTTCATACTTTAAGTTCTAAACAACGAGAAGTAATTTCGAAAATTGAAAACACAATGTTTCAAAAAAACTTTACGCCACTCTATTCTGTGAATAATAATTTGTATGATACCGATGCTGAAAAATTAGAAGAAGCAAAAAGGAATTGTAAAAAAATATGACAAAATTATATCTATTGAAAATACAGTTTCTGTTGAAAAAGAGAATTTCTTTGAAATTTCCTTTTTTTTTGGTATAATTAGGGAGGTGATAGTATGGCAAAATATGATGAAAGCTCCATTAAAATTTTAGAAGGACTAGAAGCAGTAAGAAAAAGACCCGGAATGTATATCGGATCAACTGATAAAAGAGGACTTCATCATTTAGTATGGGAAATCGTCGATAATGGTATCGATGAAGTTATAAATGGGTACGGAAAAAAAATAAAAATTGTTTTATATCCTGATGGTAGCATCAGTGTTGAAGATGAGGGACGTGGAGTACCTGTTGGAAAACATGAAAGTGGAATGAGTACTCCAGAAGTTGTTTATACAATTTTACATGCTGGTGGAAAATTTGAATCTGGTGGTTATAAAGTTTCTGGAGGACTTCATGGTGTCGGTGCTAGTGTAGTAAATGCCTTAAGTAAATGGATGGAAGTAAACATTAAAAATGAGGGATATGAATATTACATTCGCTTTGAAAATGGTGGAAAGCTAGCGGTCCCATTGAAGAAATTAGAAAAAACAAATAGAACAGGTACAAAAGTAAGATTTTTACCAGATGAATCTATTTTTTCATCTATTCATTTTTCATTCTCAACAATCTGCGAAAGAATGCAGGAATGTGCTTTCTTATTAAAAGGATTAACGATTGAAATTGAGGATTTAATAGAAAATAAAAAAGAAGTATTCCATTATGAGAATGGGTTAGAAGCATTTGTTGAATATTTAAACGAAGATAAAAAATCCCTACATAAAGTTTCTGTTTTTGAAGGAAGTAAAGATGGTATATTAGTTGACGTTGCTTTTCAATATGTAGATACTTACTCAGAAAATATCATTTCATTCGTAAATAATGTTAAAACAAATGACGGTGGAACACATGAAGTAGGGTTTAAAACAGCTTTAACAAGAGTCTTTAATGACTATGCCAGAAACAATGGATATTTAAAGGCAAAAGATAAAAACTTAGATGGTGCTGATACGCGAGAAGGGTTAACTGCAATTATTAGTTTACAGGTACCGGAACATCTTTTACAGTTTGAAGGACAAACAAAAGGTAAACTAGGAACAGCATCAGCTAGAACCATAGTAGATAGTGTAGTAAGTGAAAAGCTTCAGTTCTTTTTAGAAGAAAATAAAGAAATTGCTACGAATCTTATGGACAAGATGGTTCGCAGTAGAAATGCTCGTGAAGCAGCTCGTAAGGCCCGTGATGAGGCACGTCAGGGAAAAGATAAAAGTAAAAAAGAACGAGCAATCAGCGGAAAATTAACACCTGCTCAGAAGAAAGATCCTTCAAAAAATGAACTCTTTTTAGTCGAGGGAGATTCAGCGGGTGGTTCGGCAAAAAGTGGACGTGATCGTAAATTTCAAGCAATCCTGCCACTACGTGGAAAAGTATTGAATACAGAAAAAGCCCGAATGGATGATATTTTAAAAAATGAAGAAATTAATACTATGATTCATGCTATTGGAGCAGGAGTCGGTAGTGATTTTGATACTAAAGATTGTAACTATGATAAAGTTATTATCATGACCGATGCCGATGATGATGGAGCTCATATTCAGATCTTATTACTAACTTTCTTCTATCGTTATATGAAACCCTTGATTGAAGAAGGACATCTCTATATTGCACAACCGCCTTTGTATAAAATTGAATGTGGAAAAGAATTTGTATATGCTTGGTCAGAAGATGATCGGAGAGAGGCTCTTGAAAAATATAAAAATAAAAATACAAAGACGAGTAGATATAAAGGACTTGGTGAAATGAATGCTGAACAACTTTGGGAGACAACAATGGATCCTGATAAGAGGAGTCTTATTAAAGTGAGTATTACCGATGTTGCTTTAGCTGAAAAAAGGGTTAGTGTCTTAATGGGAGATAAAGTAGATCCTAGAAAACAGTGGATTGAAGAAAATGTTGATTTTTCTGTATCCGATGATTATAAAATATAGAAGATTTTTAAAGAATCTTCTTTTTTCGACAATTTTTTCATATGCTCCTGCATATAATATAAAAGATGTACGGAGGAAATGTATGCAAGAAAAAAATATAAAAGTATTAGAAGAAGAAACTTTTCGACAGAAAAAAATTGAATTACTTCAGAAATATAGTACGACGATTATTCGACATCAATCTGATCGATTTCAAAATAATCCTCTTCTCTTTGTAATTTATGAAATTTTAAGCTCGAATACAATGATGAAGCAATTAGGCGATGAATCTGAGTTTATAGAAGAATTAAACAAAAAGAAATTAGAAGATGAAAGTATCAACAAATGTGATGCTTCTAGTTCTAATTTTTATTATGCTAGCCCGAATCAAGTTCTACTTTTGATTGATCATTTTTTAAATTTTTCCAATACACAACAGCAATCAAGAGAAAAATTGGTTTTCTATCACGAATATTTTCAAGATGAAAATAAAGGAAGAGAAAAAAAGTTAGTAATCTGATATAAAATACCATTATACATTATTTTAAAAGGAAAATTTACTAGTAAATGCCCTTTTTTTTTGCTATAATGTGTATGGTGATGTTATGAATATTCTAGACCGCATTCATGAGTTTGCATTAGAAGAAATTATGGGAGATCGTTTCGGACGATATTCAAAATCAATTATTCAGGAGAGAGCTTTACCTGATGTTCGAGATGGTTTAAAACCAGTTCAAAGAAGAATTCTATATGCGATGTATAAAGAAAATCACACTTATGATCGTCCTTATGTAAAATCAGCTCGTTCAGTTGGAGATATCATGGGTAAATTCCATCCACATGGCGATTCAAGCATTTATGAGGCTATGGTACGTATGAGTCAATGGTGGAAACAAAGTACACCTTATATTGACATGCAAGGTAATAACGGTTCTATGGATGGTGATGGGGCTGCAGCAATGCGTTACACAGAATCACGTTTATCTAAAATTACAAATGAATTATTAAAAGATATTAATAAAGATACTGTAACTTTTGTTCCAAATTTTGATGATTCTAGATTAGAGCCACTTGTATTACCAGCTAAATTTCCAAACTTACTTGTAAATGGAGCAACTGGAATTAGTTCTGGGTATGCGACCAATATTCCAACACATAATTTAGGTGAAGTGATTGATGCGACTATCAAAAGAATTGATAATCCAAATTGTCGATTAGAAACAATTTTAGAAATTATCAAAGGGCCGGATTTTCCAACCGGTGCAATTATTGAGGGAAAAAGTGGAATCGAAGAAGCTTATCGCACTGGAAAAGGTAGAATCATTATTCGTTCTAAAAGCGAATTTGTAAAAGAAAAAGGAAAAGAGCAAATTCTAATTACTGAAATTCCTTTTGATGTGAATAAAGCAGCCTTAGTTAAAAAAATTGACGATATTCGCATTGATAAAAAAATCGATGGTATTGCTGAAGTTCGAGATGAATCTGACCGTGAAGATCCAATGCGTATCGTTATCGATTTGAAAAAAGATGCGAATAAAGAATTGGTATTAAATTATTTACTTAAAAATACAGAACTTCAAATTTCTTATAATTTCAATATGGTTGCAATTGTGAATAGAAGACCGATGACAATTGGTGTTCTACCAATGTTGGATGCTTATATTGAGCATCAACGAGATGTGATTACGAGAAGAACAGAGTTTGATCTTGCTACTGCCAAAAAAGAAATGCATTTAACCGAGGGGCTTATGAAAGCATTATCTATTTTAGATGATGTTATAAGAACAATTCGTGCTTCTAAAAATAAAGCCGATGCAGAAATTAACTTAGTTAAGGAATATGGGTTTACAGAAGAACAGGCAAGAGCAATTGTATTATTACAACTTTACCGTTTAACAAATTTTGATATTGTTGAACTAGAAGACAAGTATAAGAATCTTGCTGTTATTATTCAAGGATTAGAAGCGATTTTAGCGGATCCAGAGAAACTTAAGTCTGTTATGAAAGAAGAATTGCGTAAGATTAAAAAAGATTATGCAACTCCAAGGAAAACTGACATTAAAGATGAAATTACGGAAATTAAAATTGAAACTACTCATCTTATTCCAAAAGAAGATGTGATTGTCGTTGTTACAAAAGAAGGATATATCAAACGTGTTTCTTTAAGAAGCTATGATGAATCATCAGAGACACTTTTAAAAGAAGGTGACTATGTAATTGGAAAATATAAGTTATCAACTTTAGATACTATCTTAATCTTTACTAATTTAGGGAATTTTCTTTATGTTCCAGTTTATGAAATTCCAGATTTAAAATGGAAGGAACTTGGAAAACATATTAGTAATGTTATTAAGATAAGTGCTGAAGAGACGATTATTAGTAGTATTCCAGTGACAAACTTTGAAGAAGAAACCTACATTACTACATTTAGTAAAAATGGAATGGTTAAGAGAAGTTTATTATCAGAATATAAACTACAGCGTTATACGAAACCAGTAACAGCAATGAAATTAAAAGATCATGATCAGATTGTATCTGTTTCTACATCTTCTAAAGAGGACGTTATTGTCGTAACTTTAAATGGTTATATTTTACGTTATAAAGCAGAGGAAATTCCAGTTACTGGATTGAAATCAGGTGGGGTAAAAGCAATCACTTTAAAAAATGACGAGGTAGTATGTGGATATATCGTCGATGATTCCACGGAATATCTAATTGTGGTAACGCATAATGGTACGGGAAAAAGAGTAAAACTTTCTGAAATTGAAGCTATTTCAAGAGGTAGAAAAGGTGTTCAAATTATTAGAGAAGTTAAAACGAACCCTTATTACATTTTAAATGTATTACTAGGAAATAGTAAGAATCATATTATTTACAAAACAAAAGAAGATATGATTGAACTAAAAGCTACAGAACTTCCAATTATGGATCGCTATGGTACTGGAACGAATATTAGTAAACAACCAATTCTTGATGTATTTGAACCAGTTAAATTAACAGAAGCAAAGGAAGTAGAAGAACAACCTGAAAAAAAGGAGAAAGCAATTGATTTAAAATCAATTGATGATAAAATGATGACAATTAATGATTTTCTCGATGATTTTAATGTTTAACATAATGCCTTGTAAAAGTGAATAATATTTAGTACAATGGAAATAGAAAGAGGGAAACAATGGAACTATTTTTAGATATTTTAAAAGTTGTAGTTGGAATTGTGATTGGTGCTGTTGCAGGATTCTTCCTAGCACGTAATTATATGAAAAAATACATGAAAAAGAATCCACCAATTAATGAACAAATGATTAAAGCGATGATGACGCAAATGGGAAGAACGCCAAGTCAAAAACAAGTTAATCAGATGATGAAATCTATGACAAAATATATGGATTAAAAAAATCAGAGACATTCTCTGGTTTTTTGATATTATTTTTTATTTTTATAATCTTGCTAATCTAATAAAGAAACTAAATATTAAACTTTCTTTTTTTGAGGCTGTTTTGTTTCTTTTACTGAAGTATTATGAAAGGAATTAGTACTTAAAAAAATTGTACAATAAGCAATAATAGAGCAACTACTATTAGTTATTTTATCCGCTTGTAATAATTTTAGGTAATCATTCCATGCTTCTATTTTGTCTAAATCGATTGGTACTCCGATTATTTCTTCTAATGTTTCTTTTTGGATTTTAAGCTCATCGATAACGATTTCTTTAAATATTTGATTTTCTTTTAAATAGTTTATTTTATAGTTTAATTGGTTACCTATTACTTCTATTTTTCTGTCATTTGGCTCATTTCTATCAATAGCCATTCGTAACATCATATCATGTCTATCAATGGTTTCTATTAAAGTTTTAACTTCATTAAATCTCTCCATCTCTTCTGAAACTTTTTCCATAGAAGCCAACCTTTTTTGAAATTGTTGTAAAATAGATTTGTCGCTAATTGTAATCTTCTTTTGATTATTTGCGAAGCTAAAAAAATCATTTTTTGCTTGCTCAAATTCCACTTTTTTTCTATTTTCAGTATTTACCATAATTTTTTTTATTAAGCTTAATTCTTCCTCTGTAGACATAGTATCCTCCTCCTAATAAATTTATTGTATCTTAATTTATATTTTTAATCAACAATAAAAATCTGTTAGAATTATATTCATATGAATATAAATTGTTAAACTCAATGCTTTTTTGTTATAATTAAACAAGGTGATATTATGTATGACGTAATTGTTATAGGGTCTGGTCCTGCTGGAATGATGGCTAGCATAATGGCTAGTAAAAATAATAAAGTTTTATTGCTTGAAAAAAATGATGTTTCAGGAAAAAAATTGCTTATAACAGGTGGCGGAAGATGTAATTTAACGAACTTGAAAACAAACCGGGAATTTATTGAAGAAGTTGAATATAACAAAAAATACTTATACAGTACTATTAATAATTTTGGTCCAAAGGATATCTATGATTTTTTTACCTCGAAAGGGGTAAAATTAAAGGAAGAAAAAGACAACAATATTTTTCCTGTTAGTAATAAGTCTAGTGAGATTTTAATGGTTCTTCTTGATTCGATGAAAATGGTTGATATAAAATATAGAGAAAATGTAATCGATATAAAAGCACTAGATGAAATAAAAGAAGTAGTGACCCAGAAGAGCATATATATGGCTAAAAATATAGTTATAGCAACAGGTGGGTCTAGTTTTAAAGAAACAGGATCCTCAGGCGATAATATGAAATTTGCGAGATTATTGGGTCAACCTACGGTCAATCTATTTCCAGCAGAAACCTATCTTGAATTAAAAGAAGATACAGTAAATTTAGCTGGAACCTCATTTGAAGAAGTTGAAGTCAGTTATTTAAAAAAGAAAAAATCAGGCAATTTGATTTTTACCCATAAGGGAATCAGTGGTAGTTCCGTTATGAAAATAAGTGAATTTGTTTATTTAAATAAAGATAAGTCTATATCTATAGATTTATTACCCAAACTAACAGTTAATGATTTGATAAACGATTTAAATAGGTTTGATCGGGAGAAAGAAATATCAGTTTTTTTAATGAATTATTTCTCTAAAAAATTTAGTAATTATTTAGTAAGTAGATATGATCTATATGGTAAAATCAAAGCATATAATATAAAAAATTTGATTTATTTGTTTGAGAATTTAAAATCCTTAAAGTTTGAAGTTGCTAGTGTAGGACCCATTGAGAAAGCCTATGTAACCGGTGGGGGAATCGATTTGAAATACATAGATAGTAAAACAATGGAATCAAAAATAAATAAAGGTATATATTTTGTAGGAGAATCACTTGATATCCATGGCCCAATAGGTGGATACAATATTACTTTAGCACTATCAACTGGATATAGTGCAGGAATAAGCATAAATAATAAAATAAGTTAAAAGGAGAAACCTTCCTTAATAAAATAACAATTTAGCTTAGTAATTCTTTAAAGTAGTAATTTGACGGTAAGCATTCAAATATGTTATTATCAGGTAGTAAAAGCTTGCATTAATAGTTAATAAATGTGAGGATAAACGTTATAGGAATTTTAATTCCAGTAATATATATAATAGTTTAAATGTACATAATCGTACATTTTATACTTTTAGAAAGAAGAATAATATGAAAAGTGAATTTGATAATAGACATGATATAGAAGAATTGATGTTAAAATACACATATGCATTAGAAATTTTAAAAACTGAAATAGGAATTCTCATCAACGATTATTCATTTCGAAATAATTATAATCCAGTAGAACATGTGAAATCTAGAATTAAAACGGAAGAAAGTGCAATTAAAAAACTTCAAAAAAAAGGATATGAAGTGACTATACCGAACTTAATTAATCATGTCCATGATATGATTGGTGTTAGAATTGTCTGTTCTTTTTTAAGTGATGTTTATCAGATTGTAGATTTACTAAAAAAATCCAAACAATTTGAAATAAGACAAGAAAAAAATTATATTGAAGAACCGAAAGAATCAGGATATATTAGTTATCATTTAAATGTTTTAATTCCATTACATTTGGGAGATACCGATCAATTAGTAGAAGCAGAAATTCAAATTAGAACAATTGCCATGGATTTTTGGGCCAGTTTAGATCATAAGATGCAATATAAATTTCCAACAGAGATTCCTGATGAAATAAAAGAGGAAATGTTTAATTGTTCTATTGATATTAAAAATCTAGATCATAAAATGGAACGACTGAATGCAATTATGCAGAAATATAATAAGTAAATCTGTGATAATGACTTAGTAAAAGAAGAACTATGTGAAAAATTATTTACATTATAATTAAGATAGTTAAGAGAGGTAATAAAATGAATTTACTAACTATAATAAGATTAAGTTGTAAGAATTTTAAAAATAATCAAAAAAGATTTATTAGTATAATATTGATTGCACTATCAGCATCCTTAGTTTTCTTTGCCATTTCATATAATCAAGCAATTCATAATGATTGGGAGAATAAAAGAAAATCTCTTGTAGACTTTAGAACCTATTTTGTTATATATGATAGTCAAAAATATACACAAAAAGAGGCGATTGATAAATTAGAACAATATCAGTATGTATCAGGTGCTGCAAGTTCGTCTTCCTATTTAATTTCCATGATTGCGAATGATTATGTAGACAATAATAGGAATGGTTCAATCTATTTAGAGGGAACTTCTAAAGATGAATTACAAGCGATGGTAGAAGGTCAATTGAATGATACGATTGAATATGAAAATATAATCGTTTGTGCAAAACAATTTTATCCAAAGACAGAATTAAGGATGATTGATTATAATGACAATAATACAATCGATATATCTAATCAGGTTGGAAAGACTATGTCTTTGTCTTTTTTAGGAGAACCCACTGAGAAAGAATTTTTTAACCTTGTAGGAGTATATGATGCAAGAAAACATTATGCAGAGGGAAATGTTTGCTATACAAATTTCTCTACTGTTGCTAGCTTAAATAAGAAATATCAATCCAATGTATTTACTAATAATAAATTAGGAAATCCTATTATAATGGTTATAGATAATGTGGATCACAGCGATTTTGTTTTACAAGAAATAAGAAAAGAAGGGTTTAGTTTTACTAATGCTGTAATGCAAATTAATACTAAAAATGAAAATCAATTTTGTATTAAACTTTTACTAGCAGCAATCGTTATAATTGTTATAACAGTAATTATAAATTTTATAAAAAACTTAAAAGATATAGAAACAGAAGAAAAATATTATGTCGTGATGCAAGAATTGGGCTATACAAACAAACAAGCAATAAAGATAAGATTTTTTGAACATTTAATTACTGGTTTTGTATCATTTCTATTATCTATTCCTTTTGCGTTTATAATGATTTTTATTATAAAAGAATTTTATTTTTCATCAAAAATAATGTATTTAAATGTTAAATTTCTAGTTAATCCATATGCATTATTATCAGCCGTTCTTGTCTGTTTCTTAACATTCATTGCTTTTTCTTTTATACCAACTTATAAAATAAAAAAATAGATATTTATTTAATTACAATGTAAAGTACCTTGGTACTTTTTTTCTTTTAGTAGAAATTTTAAACAGAATTATAAATTATTTAAAATATCTAGTGAAAATCCAGTAGAAAAAATGATATCTTACTGATGTAAAAGAGATTATATTTGCAAATACTTTAAACTTTTACATGAAAGAAATGAGGAGTAGATATGGATATTTTTATAGAAAAAATGGTAAATATGAATGATCCAAAAACATTGTTTTTTTTGTGTGCAATATTCATTTTTTCGGATGTATTAACCGGATATTTGAAGGCAATTAAAAATAAAACGATAAATTCATCAATATCAAGAGATGGCTATATTAAAAAAATATCTTGGATAGTGGCTTTACTATTAGGATTTGCGGTCGATTATTTTGTTCAAGTGAATTTATTTTTAATCGGTAGTGCAGTTGTATGTATTTCAACAGAAGGAATTTCTGTTTACGAAAACCTTGGAGAAATTGGAATTAATCTACCATTTAAAAGATATTTTGAAAAAATAGGTGGTGATAAATAAAATGCGGAAAGGACAAATAAGTATTAGGAATAGCATAGAAGATGTTCTCTGCCCGTTTACAGATTGGTATTGCACCCAAGGTGCGGATGGACGATTTTCTCATATGGGAAGTGAGGCGAATGATATTCGAGGAATAAAATCCGGAATTCATTATCCATATTTTGCACCAGTCGATGTTAAATGTGTTAATATCAATGTAAAATCAGCTTTTGTTTGGTGGCAATCAATCAATCAAGTAAGACTCGCTGATGGCAGCATTGATTATGTAACGTTCTTGTGTGGACATGACAATACTATCGATTACTCAATCGGAAAGATTCTAAAACAAGGAGAACAGATTGGCAATATGGGAGATGCCGGAAATGCAACAGGGGTTCATTGCCATATTGAAGTTGGAAGAGGAAAACAAGATTCATGGGTAAAAAATCAATATGGAGTATATTGTATTCCAAATCAAATCCCATTAGAAAAGGTGTTCTTTATGAATGATACCAATATATTACTGGGTATTGCAGATTGGAAATACTTAGATGATATTCTCATAGAGGATAATCGTAAAGAGTATTTAAATATCAGTGATTTAGCTGATACATGGAAAATTTATCCAATTGATAAAGTTCCAGTAAAAGGAAATGAATGTGGTATGTTAAGACCAAGTAAATTTGGAGGACTATCTTATGTTATCAAAGGATATCCTCAGAATAATGTAGCACTTATTGAAACAAGAGATTTTGGGTTAGTTCAAATTTATATTGGAAAAGATGTATCACAATTGTTTAATATTACAAATCAACCAATTTATAATTTAGCAACCTAATTGTAATTTTTAAGATAGATACATAAGGACATTAAAATATATTTATAATCAGGTTGGGATTTAACATAACAAGTTTACTATTTGCTATGTTAGGTCCTTTTTTTCATATTTCTATACTGAAACTGAAATTAGAATAGTTTTAAATTCGATTATATTTGTGATAAAATTTAATTGGAAAAGATAGTTTGATTTACGCTTATTTCACTTTTTTTAAATTATTTAAAAAGTCTTATATAAGTTAATAAACTATCAATTAGTTTATTTTTAGTTTTATTGTAGAATCGGACTAAAAATATCAGAATAACAATTACGATAATGAAGCAGTACCATCGTAATTGTTATTCAAAAGATATAGGGAATAAAAAGTGGTACTGATGTATGAAGTTTGAAAATTGGTTATTCGTTTTATGCAGTATTTTTCAAAGAAAGATAAATAATTATAAAAGAAACAGTTGTAACATTATAACTGTTTTTTTTGTAGTGAAAAATTTTAAAAATAAATCACCACCGACTGTTTTTGTTTAAAAATAGTTGATTGGAGATGAAGAATGTATAAACATCCAAAGAGAAGGAGAAGTAAAGATAATCCATATGAATTAGAAATAATTAAAAATCGATATTTTGTAAAATTTCTTGATAGTAAAAAAGAATTACAAATCATCGAGATTAATAAAACGATTTGGGAGAAATTAAATCAGTTTGAACTAGAGGATATTAGACAATTGAATCAATATGAAAGACATATAGAACATAGTGAAATTTATGAAGAAACACTCTATCATAGAGCATTTAATAAAGATGTAAGTATAGATTCAACTGTAATTACGAAGATAATGATTGAAAATTTATATAATGCAATTAATTTACTTTCTGATGTTCAAAAATCACGAATTAAAAATTATTATTTTGACGATATGACACTAGATGAAATTGCTGCATTAGAAAAAACAACTCATCAAGCAATTAGTAAAAATCTTAAAATAAGTATTATGAAAATAAAGAAAATGATAAGTGTTTAAAAAATAAAATATAAGGGTTGCAAAAACGGATTTTAGTGAGGAAACAAGTGAAAGAGATGAAAAGCTCTTTCTAAACTGTTTCTTTTTTTATTGTTGTATTAGAAATAAAAAGTTTAAAAATTTTAAAATGTCTAGTGCTTATCCAGTAAAGAAAGCTTTATGATGATGCCGTAAACAAGAAAGGAAAGTGAAATTTATGGATCTAATAGATCAAACAGTAAGTGGAACAAATGAAATCTACTTAACTGATTCACTAAATACTTCATTACTGAAGTTAAAAGTGAAAACAACGGCTGATACAGTCGTACCCAGTAGTAATGATGTAATTATCTACGTAGATAAGAGTTCATCAAGTACACCAACAGAAGAAAGGAAACAATATGTTTTGAATTTAACAAAGCCTCTTAAATTTTATAATCAAGTCAGTGATGAACTTGTGGAACAAATTGAAATTAAAGGTAATGAAATTAAACTTGAAGCATTTGTAAATCGAATGATTGGAACAAATGAAACCGGAAATTATGTATTAGAAAGTGAGGTTAGAGAAGAAATAGATAGTATTCCAATTACTTTATTTGAAGGAATAAATTATCTTTATACAAATTATACAAATGCAAGTATTACTCTAATTTACCCGAAAGACAATGAACTTAATAGAGCATTCTTAAACAATACAATTTACTCAGAACATCTAAAAAATGATCAAGAAGCCTTTTCTTTAGATGATCTATATTTCAAAGATGCTTTTACAAAAATTGGAAATAAATTGAATTTAGAAGTAGATAATGCAAGTATTGATTGTTTAACTTCAAAAAACAATAAATTTAGTTTAGACAGCGAAGGTAATTTAACCATAAATAGTATTACTACAGCACAACAGTTAAACTTTGATAAACAAGAAATTGGAAATTATATTTATCCAGTAGGTAGTATTTATTTATCATTGAGCGGTGTCAATCCATCAATGTTATTTGGAGGTAATTGGAGTCAAATAAGTGGCTATTATTTATATGCTGGAGTTGGAGGCAATACAGCTGGAAGTAATACAAGTGGAGCTCCAAGCAATAATACAACGGGTAGTACAACATTAACAATTGATCAAATGCCAAGTCATACTCATATTCAGAATGCACATAATCATAGTCAACATCCTAATTGTTGGATGAATGATGCATCTTATTATGATACTAGAATAAAATCAACGGCAGGATTTTATGCAGGTGCGAATCAAATACCATATTATACTGGATCAACAACGGCAACAAACCAGTATACTGGTGGGGGACAAGGGCATACTCATACATTAAATTCACATACACATAGTGTAACACCGTTAAGGTACGAAGTTTATATGTGGAAAAGAACAGCATAATGTTCTTTTCTACTTTATAAAATTAGGAATTATGATGAATATTCTTGATAACTATTATAATACAAAATTAGAATTAGATAGTTTAAAAAATAGATTGAACTTAATTTTAAAATATCAGGAACAATATAAGAAAGAAGAGAAACAGTTAAAAGAAATCATAAAGTTCCAAGAAAATCTAGTATTACAAATTGAAACAGATTTAAGTGAAATGACTGGAATTCAAAGTAAGCTGTATTATGAAATTGTGATAAATGGAACAAATATTTCAAAGGCTATCGATAAAATAGCCAAAGAAGAAAATAAAGATATTTCCACATTATGGAAAAATTACTATCCCAAGGTTAAGGAAAGATTAATTAAGTTAAATTTGTTATCAAATGATAAAGGAAAAATATCAAATTGATGAGGAGGAGAGAAATATGCAAGGAATAGAATTAATTGATAAAAGAAAAACAAGAGAAAAACATTTCTTACAGGAAAATGGCAATATTATTGCCGAGTTATATGATGAAGATATTCATTTTTTGAAAAATAATCAGTATGAAGAAATTGATAACACTTTAATTCTTAAAGATGAATATTATACCAATACAAATAATGCCTATAAAGTATGGTTTGGTAACAATCCTAAAGATGATTTAATGCAGATGGAAATCGATGAATACTTCATTAATATTAAGTTAAGAGAAGTATCTGATTTCACATTAGAACATAAAACAAGTGATTTAAAATTAGTTGATCAAATTTGCTATAAAAATATTTTAAAAAATATTGATATTGACTATCAAATTTTACCAACGAAAGTGAAAGAATCAATTATTTTAAATAACAAAGATATAGATTTTAATAACTTAGAATTTATTATTGATACAAATTTAGAGTTATTAGAAACTGATAACAAAACTATTAGTGCGAAAAAAAATGGGAATTTAATTTTTAATATGGAAACACCTTATATGGTCGATGCTAATGGTCAATTGAATAGCAATGTCACTTATCATTTAGAAAAAACAAATGATGAATATACTTTAAAATTAATCGTAGATAAAGAATGGCTAGAAAGTGAAACTACTATTTATCCTGTAACAATTGATCCCACAATTACGAATTACGGACAAAACAATAGTGTATATGATACCTATATTTATCCAGGAGATACAGGTGTTGACAGAAATAGTTTATCCTATTTGAAAGCTGGAGTAGAAAGAATTAATGGGAAAGATATTGTAAATAGAACCCTTATTAAATTTGAATTACCAACTATTGGAACCGGTAGTCAAATTATTTATGCTGAATTAAATTTGAGAGGATATCCAGGACTTTTCCCTTCTGCTGAAACAGATATTGTAAATGTACACAGAGTTACTTCACAGTGGGATGAAACGACTGCTAATTGGAATTCCATGAATGATAAATATGATTCAAAAATTGAAGGATCTTTTGAAAGCACTAGATTTTATTATTATGCAGATGAAGAAAAAAAGAATATTGTTTTAATGCTCTGTGGAACAGAAATTACAAACTTAGTAAAAAAATGGTATTCAGACACCCCAAATTATGGAATTATGTTAAAAGAGAATAAAGAAGTTTATAGAAGCGATGTAATACCAATATTCTTTTCAAAAAATAATCAAGTAAGTGGTGGAAATCCTAAACCTATTTTAGCGATAACTTATCGAAATCAGAATGGTTTAGAGAGTTATATGAATTATCAAACACAAAGTTTTAGCCAAGGAACAGCTCATGTGAATAACTATAATGGAAACTTAACAACTGTTTTTGATATTGGACAAACCATTAATGGTAAATTACCAGCAAGTTTGAAATTAGTATATAACACGAACGATGTTGTAATAGGTAATAATTTTGGATATGGAACAGGATATCAATTAAATCTAAGTCAAACGATTAAAGAAATGATAATTGATGAAATAACTTATTTAGAATATAGAGATGAAGATGGAACAAATCATTATTTTCTAAATCAAAAATTAAAATATGATAATGATAATGGCTTTGTTACAACGACATATGAAAATACTTATTACGACGAAGATGGATTAGATTTGGTAATTGAAAAAAGTGATACAACTTATATTCTAAAAGATAAAAATAATAATGTAATGAAATTCACCAAAAAGAACAATATTGGATATTTAAGTGAAATTACTGATGTAAGTAATAATAAAATTACGATAACTTATGATACCAATAATCGAATTACAAAAGTTGTGGATGCGAATACTCAAGAAATTAATATTAGCTATAATACCAATATTGTAACCATCACTAGTCCTGATCAAACAGTCATTTTAAATTACTCTAATAACAAATTAATGAGTATTGATAGTTTGTTAGGAGAAACTGTATTTACTTATAATACTAATAATGTAATTACTAGTATCACTGATGTTACAGGTAAAAAGATAGCTTATGACTATTATGAACAAAAACCATATCGATTAAAGAAAGTGTCGGAGTATGGTCTCCAAAACATACTTGGTAATTATTTTTATATGAATTATGGTTATAATGCAACTATTATCGTTGATTCTAAAAATAAAGTAAAAACACTTACCTTTAATAATTCTGGTAATGCTGTTTCAACAAGTAACTTAAAGGAAAGAGAAGATGTAACAAATGCTTATGGTGTCAAAACCGAATATGGTGAAAGTAATCATGGTATAAATACCTATAATAATAAACTATTGAGTAATCAAATACCGCTTAAATACATAAACAATCGTTTAACAAATACAAGTTTTGATGATGATACTAGTATGATTAAGTTTACTGGTGGAAGCCACATGACAGTAACAACTTCTAAAGACTATGCAAATAGTGGTTTTAAAAGTTTAAAATTAACTTGGGGAGTAGCTGGTGAATCAACAATTCAAAATGTTACTGTTCCAAAAGGTGATTATTATACTTTTAGTGCGTATATTAAAACGGTTTCAACGCCTATAAAGATGGCATTAAATTATAAAGATGTGAATGGAAATATGATCACTCAAAAGAGTGAGAGTATCCTTTCAAATGATAATTTTGAAAGACAAGATATTACCATTTATTATCCTTCAAATGCAACCAGTGATTTAGCAATTGTGTTTACTTCAGATTCTATTGGAACTTGTTATATTGATGACATTCAATTAGAAGATGGTGAAGTAGCAAATCATTATAATATGTTAGATAATTCTGATTTTGCAAATGGTTTAACTGGTTGGAATTTTAGTGCAAGAGATTGGAGAGCTGGAAATGATATTGCTATCAATGACGTTTTTGAAATTGTTAGTCTTACAAGTAATAAAAAAGCACTTCGAATAAAAATGAATCCAGCTAATACTACTAGCTTTGAAAAAATATTTAATGTATCTGGAAAGGGTGGCGATACTTACAATCTTTCCTTCTGGTATAAAAATGAAGGCTTTGCAGGAGTAGAAAGTATGGGGCCTGGACCATATAACAATGTTATCTTTAGATTTGGATATGTAGAACCACTAGATGGAGATGCAGATATTTACAATAAGACATTTTATCCAAATGAGAGTGAATGGCAATATTTTTCCTATAACTTTACTGCATTAAGAGACTTTAATTCCTTTGACTTTCGTTTTATTCAAGCATTTAATGCGAATAATTTCTATATTACAAATTTAGGGCTTTTAAAAGATATTAGAAGTGTAATGTATGATTATGATGAGTTTGGAAATATTATTACATCGAAAGGGTTAGATAATCAATTAAATGGATTTAATTATGATAAAAATAATCAACTGACGCAAATGACTGATCCAAAAGGTAAAAACTTTACTTTTGAATATGATAATGCTGTTACAGATAGAGTTTTAAGAGGTGTATCAGGAACCAGTATTTCCAATGAGATGGAATATGATTCCTTTGGTAATCCTCTAATTTCTAGAATTATTAATCGTGGACAAGCTACAAAAATTGTTGCAGGAGCTTATAAAATAAGATTAAAGGGAATGAACAAAACTTTAAGATTAATTAACAATAAAATTACGATTAAAGATGATGCATGTGGCCATGATAAATGGGTGTTAGAAAAAGCGACTTTAGGTGGAATAGATTATTTTAAAATAAAACATTCCATTGTAAAAAATAAATATATAGCAGTACTAGATAATAATGTTGCATTTACTACTGATCAAGGAGATAGTTCGTTATTTCTATTTACTAAAAATGATAATGGAAGCTATCTTATTAAAAACAAGAAAAACTTGACTTATTTAAATAATAGTAATAACACCTTAGTAGCAAAAGATTTAGTAGAAAATGATGTTAACTTTGAGTTTTATTTAGAATCTATTACTAATGGTGAATTCATTGAAAATAGTTCAGAATATACTTCTGATGGTAAATTTATACAAAGTACCACTGATACTAATTTTAATAAAACAATTTATGATATTGATACTACTACCGGATTAACAAAGTCTGTAACCAATGCGAAAGATCAAACAACTTATTATGAATATAATAATAAGAAACAATTAACTTCGATTATGACTGGTGATAAAAAGGTAAATTATGAATATAACGGTCAAAATCAGTTGTCAAAAATCATTCAAGATGAAAGAGAATATAGATTCAATTATGATGAATTTTTGAATATGAAACAAGTCAAAATTGGCGATAATATTACTTTTGTAACCAATAACTATGAAGAACATAATGGAAACTTATTATCTTCTACTTATGGAAACAATGATGTAATTTCATTTGAATATGATGATTTTAATCGAGTTCAGACAACAACTAAGATGAATAATACCT
>DICM01000036.1 GCA_002416285.1 Caryophanales bacterium UBA5026 | reverse complement strand
GAGACCTACAAAGTACTCAGTTTAGATATCGATGCACCAAAAGTACCAGTGATCAACTCAAATGCAGGATATCCGATTTTAACGAGTTATGGAGTCGATCTCGATTCGAAAACAACGATTGTGTACGACAGTAGAACGGACATTAAGAACTATTATAGTTTGGATAATGGAGCAACATGGGTAGAATATACAGGAGAGTTTAAGTTAGCAACTGGAACGATCAAAGCGAAGAGTGTGAAGACAAGTACGGGACTTGAAGTAACCGCTACCAAAACAGTCGGACTACCAAGTGATGCGATTGGAGCAGCAGCTTATGATGGAGATATTAACACATCTTTTGCTGGATATGATAAATATTTAAAGGTAGACTCTAGTATGGAAGGAAAGAAGATCTATATTAAAGGTGGTGCGACTAATTCAAGTATTGCTTATATTAATTTTAGCTTTCTAGATGAACAGAAAAATCTTATTAGTACAATAAGTAATAATGCATGGGGTACAGTCACATTGGAAGGTGTTTACACAATTCCACAAGGAACTAGGTATATTCGTCAATGGGGAAGCGGAACTAATTTTTATTTATATGAGATATTTCCGGCAACAGAACCAACATTTGTAGCAACGAATGGATATATGTTGTTGCATGCGGATTCAACAAAAGCAATTAGAAGTCCGTATCAGATGGTAACCATTAACTATTTTCCGACCAGTGTTCAAAGACTATACCGTATTGGGACAACTGGAGAATGGCTGAATTATCAAGATCAAGCAGTCCGGGTTAATCAAGGAGAGACGATTTATGCGAAGGGTATTGATCAATATGGAAATGAAACAAGAATCACATCTAGTTATACAGCGAATGTAACCGATGCAATTGGGGCAGCAGCTTATGATGGAGATATTAACACATCTTTTGCTGGATATGATAAATATTTAAAGATAGACTCTAGTATGGAAGGAAAGAAGATCTATATTAAAGGTGGTGCGACTAATTCAAGTATTGCTTATATTAATTTTAGCTTTCTAGATGAACAGAAAAATCTTATTAGTACAATAAGTAATAATGCATGGGGTACAGTCACATTGGAAGGTGTTTACACAATTCCACAAGGAACTAGGTATATTCGTCAATGGGGAAGCGGAACTAATTTTTATTTATATGAAATTACCCCACAACCATAAGGAGGAGTTATGAAGAAAAAACAAATCATCATAGGAGTAATACTGCTGATCAGTATTGCTTCTATGATCATCATTATTGTAAATAACAATAAAAAAAGAGTAGAAGATAAACGAGAGTCCACTGTAGAAAATGGAACGATTGAAAAAGATATTGAAATTGAAAACATCACTTTTTCAAAAGCGCAATTAAAATATGAGAACGGCATTACTACTTTGACAGCCAATGTAAAGAGTAAAAAGGATATTGCATCCATTACCATCAAAATTATCTTTTTAGATGAAACAGGAAATGAGATTAAAAATACCGTTCAAGTAGTTGAAAATATTACGGTGAAAGAACAGGTATTCGCAACCGGTTTTGTTGGAAACTATGAAACAGTCAAACAGGTAAAATTTGAAATAGTGAAGGAGAAATAATATGAAAAAAATAATCATAACATTACTCATCATACTGGTTTTCGTCTTCGTATGTTTTAAAATTGTAGATAAAAAACAAGTTAAAGAAAAAGAAACTAGTATCGGAAGTCTATTGGAATTATTTCCGAGCAAAGATCAAAAATACACTTATCAAATAAATGGTGCGAAGACAAAGGCAACTGTGAAAGTATCTACTCAAGAAGGTCAAACAACCATAACAATATCTTATGTAGATCAAGAGAAGGTAACAGTAAATCGGATTTATGAAATAACCGAAGATAAGATTGTAGAATCTGGTAAATCCTATCGAGATAACCAATTAGTCTCTGAAGAGATTGCCACTGAAATCTTGACTAGTCTTCCATATGTAGGATTAACTTATCAAAGTGTCGATGGATTAATTAACTATGAAGTAACAGAAATGAAGAATAATAAAATTACGATTGTATCGACACAAAAGGTAATAGACTATGAGAAGGATAAACCTATTGAAAGAGATTATAAAATTAAAAGAATATTTGAAAAAGGAAAAGGTATAATTCTATATGAAACACAATTGAGTGGTCAAAAAAATACTATTTTAAAATTAAAATAAAAAAATCTAGCAAAAGCTAGTTTTTTTACATTATTTGATAATTTGAACTATTATATTGACCTGATCCTGAATAATTAATAGAGTTAGATTGATTTACCATATTTTCTAGTGTATTAACACGACGTTCTAGTGAATTTATCTGTTGTTGCATCGTATTCATTTGTTGTTCCATAGTATTGGAGGTAACCCCACCAGAACCAATAGTTGTAACTGGTGTCATCATCATTGGGCTTTGCATCATAGGTCCCATGCCACCCATGCCACCCATTCCAGGCATTGGAATAACTGCACCTGGTGCTGGTCCGATTGCTCCTGGTGCACCATATCCTGGCATCATACCCATATTAGAGTAGACAGGATAAGGGGTCGCCATAGCTGAACCACAATTTCGATCTTTCTTCACACATACACACTCCTATCTAATAAATTATATGTATTTATTCATAGAGTGTGAAAAAAGATTGCTTTAAGTAAGTATTTCATAGTAAAATAAATTAAGGTGAAAACATGAAATTAGTAACAAACATAGAAACATTCTTTTTAATATTCATCATTTATTCCGTACTTGGCTGGTTGATGGAGTCAACTTTAAAAACGATTGAAAAACGTCATTTGGTAAATAGGGGTTTCTTAATTGGTCCTTACTGTCCAATTTACGGATATGGTGCTTTAATTATGACAATTGTTTTACGATCTATTGAAAATCAATTTTTACTCTTTCTTCTAGCTACCATTCTTTGCTCTGTTTTAGAATATATAACAAGCTATGGAATGGAGAAATTATTCGGTGCAAGATGGTGGAGTTACAATCATAAATTTGCTAACATAAATGGAAGAGTTTGTCTGACTAATTCTTTGTTCTTTGGGTTTGGTGGGGTCTTAATATTAAAAGTTTTGAATCCTTTTTTCTTACAGTTTTTAAATTTTTATCCTTCAACTTGGATTACAATCATTACCTATCTTTTAATTATTCTCTTTCTTTTAGATAATATTATTTCGTTCTTTGTCATGAATAAAGTGCACTCATTGGCTGTGACACTTGGAGGTGATAATACGGAAGAAGTATCATCACAGGTAGAAGTCGTATTAAGACAAATTACTGCAAATGTAAAAAGGGAGTTACGGAAAAGATCAATCTTGTATCGACGTCTTTTCAATGCATTCCCCAATCTTCAAATACGAATTAAGAGGAGATGACTTATGGAAGACTTATATTTGTTTGAACACGAATTAGAACAAAAAGGAATTAAATACATTGGCGGGGTCGACGAAGTGGGAAGGGGTCCTCTTGTCGGTCCTGTTGTTGCTTGTTGTTGTGTACTACCAACAGATTTTATTTTGGAAGGATTAACTGATTCTAAAAAATTAACTGAAAAAAAGAGAGAACAATACGCCGTTTATATCAAAGAGCATGCTTTAGCTTATGGAATAGGAATCATTGATCCAGAGATAATTGATGAAGTAAATATTTATCAAGCAACAAAATTGGCAATGAAAGATGCGATTAAACAAGTAGAGGAGCAATTACCACTAGAACATGTTTTAATCGATGCGATGCCTTTAGAACTAGACATTCCAACAACTTCTATTATCAAAGGGGATAGTAAAAGTATTAGTATTGCAGCAGCCAGTGTTTTAGCAAAAGTAACAAGAGATAAGATGATGTATGATCTTGATAAAAAATATCCACAATATGGATATGGTCATCATAAAGGATATCCGACAAAAAAGCATTTAGAAGCAATCCATGAGTATGGATTAATTGACGGCTATCGCAAGAGTTATGGCCCTGTAAAAGAAATCTTGGAGGGAGTACATGGATAGAGTATTATTAATGACCCATCGTGCTGATAATGATGGATTAACACCAGTTATTCTGGCATCATATGTTTTTGAAGATTTAGAAGTTGCACTATTAGAACCGGATGAATTAGATAATTATATCAATAACAAATCAGATGAATTGGATAATTATGATAAAATTTTTATTACTGATCTTTGTCCAACAGAACGCTCTATTGAAACATTATCGAAATATGCTACTAAAATACAAGTTTTAGATCATCATCATAGTAATCTTGAAATGAATAAGTATTCTTTTATTAAAGTAATTGATCAAGATGAAACAGGAAAGAAACAATGTGGAACGACTCTCTTTTACGATTATCTAAGAAAACATTATCTATCTGAAGAATTAAATAAAACCAGTGTTTCAGAATTTACTGAACTTGTTCGTAGTCTTGATACTTGGGATTGGAAAAAAACCAATAACTTAGATGCAGTAAAATTAGGAGATTTATTTTCACTTTATGGAAGAGATTATTATGTCCTTTATTATAAAGAGGCCTTACAAAAAATGGAACATTTTCAATTTACAGAACAAGAAGAGTATCTACTTGAAATAGAAGAATCTAGAAAAAAAAGATATTTAGAGGAAAAAGAAGAAGAAATCTATGATGTAACTTTAAATGGTTCTCATTTTGGAGTTGTATTTGCTGAATCTTATCGAAGTTTCTTAGGAAACCAACTTTGTGAACGCCATCCAGAATATGATTTTTTTGCCATTATCAATATTGCACGAAGTGTTAGTTATCGAAGTATCGGTGTTAAAGATGTAAGTTTATTTGCTAAGCAATATGGTGGAGGCGGTCATGTAAACGCTGCTGGGAACTCTCTACCAGAACATTTTTTAACTGATATTATTAAAATGATTTTCAATAATGCAATTGTTGAAGGAGGAATAAAAGATGAATTTCAATTTTCAAAAAAATGGATTTATAAAACCTCAGATATTAAATAAACCAGTAATTCATACGGTAGATCCAATTGAACGGATTTTTGAACAGAAAAAAATCAGAACAAATAGTTCTACAAATGATCCAGTACCAACTCCAGTCTATAATAAACCAGATGATTTACAACAGCGTATGCAGACTTTACGGGAGTTACGTAAATGAATATTGATGTTGCAGTGGTAGGAATGTTAGAAGAAAACTGCTATATTTTAAAAAAGAATAATCACACTATTTTAATTGATCCAGGTGCCGAAGCAGAAAAGATCAAAGGAAAAATAGGAGATACTCCATTACTAGCAGTTCTACTTACCCATCGTCATTTTGATCATATTGGTGCTTTAAATGAATTTAATGTTCCAGTTTATGAAAAGATAAATTTAGAAGAGAAAAGTTATCAAATTGGACCTTTTACCTTTAAAGTGATTTTTACACCAGGACATACCTCAGATTCTGTCAGTTATTATTTTGAACAAGAAAAAGCATGCTTCACAGGAGATTTTTTATTTGCTGGGACAGTGGGAAGAACAGATTTACCGACTGGTGATATGAGTCAGATGAAAAACAGTATTGAGGTCATAAAAAAATATTCAGATGATATTGTTATTTACCCGGGACATGGTGAAGCGACAAGTCTTGGAATTGAGAAAAAAGAAAACCCATATTTTTAGATGGGTTTTTATTTATCCATAATTTCCCATATTTTTATCAAAATATCACCATATTTGTTTCCTATAATTGATACAGATGGAGGTGATAAGAAGAAATTAAAGGAAAATTATAACAATTCAATTATTAGTAAATCAAAAAAAATAAAAATACACTCCTAAACTAAAATGAATAAAGTAGAAGGGAAGTGAGATAGTAAGTAGAAATAATGTGATATACTGTTTCTGAGGTGTAATGTATGTATAAGATATGTTTTGTAGAAGATGAAGTGAATTTAAATAATTTAATTAAGTCTTATTTTGAAAAAGAAGGATATGAAGTAATTACGTTCTTTAATGGAAAAGATGCATTAGACTTTGTTGGAACTAATCCTATTCATGTTTGGATTTTAGATATCATGCTAGGCGATACCATTAGTGGATATGATATTATTAAAAAAATTCGTGAAATAGATAAAGAGGTTCCAGTGTTATTTACATCTGCTCGTGATCAAGATCTCGATAAGATTATCGGATTAGAATTAGGAAGTGATGACTATGTCACGAAACCTTATTCACCAAAAGAGCTAGTATTACGTGTAAATAATATTATCAAAAGAGTTTATGCGAAGACTTCACACTATGTAGAATATGAAACTTATAAGATTGATATGGAAAAACGTTTAGTGTTTGAAAATGATAATGAAGTTAGCTTAACTACTTTAGAATATGATCTTTTATTAATGTTTTTAACAAATAAAAATAAATCATTTAGTAGAGAAGAAATTTTAACCAATATTTGGGGTGAAGATTACTTCGGAAGTGATCGAGTAGTTGATGATTTAGTGAGAAGATTACGTAAAAAGATGCCTAAAGTACATATAAATACCATTTATGGATATGGGTATCGATTAATATGAAACCATTAAAACAAAATCTTTATCAACAATTATTTTCACTCGCAATTATTATCTTTATTATTATCTTTGTGTTTCTCGGTTTAGTACTTCCTAATGTATTAAAGCCTATCTATGAGAAAAATATCTATCAATATTTAAAGCAACCACTAGAACTTATCAATAGTGATATTGGTAAAAGTCCCATTAGCAATGATGTTGCATACCTTTATATTACTGATGAAGGGGTAAGTGTAACTTCCGAAAATTATAGTTCTATTATTGCAATGAATTCAGAAGAACTACTAAAACATATTGATCAAGAATACGGGAAGTTTCGATATAAAGGTTCTACATTCTACTACAGTACTTCTTATAGCAAATATGTTACACGTATATCAATAGCTAATAATAGCTATATAGAACAAATAAAGAGGGATATTTTATTTGCAATATTCCCTATACTAGCACTTACACTAGTAATTATAACTGCATTAATTATTTTATGGTCTAGAAAACTAGTCTTAAAAATAGAACGTTTAAAAAATAAAATTGATCATCTTGATGATGAAAATTATGTAGATCATTATCCTAATTTGGAGGATGATGAATTAAAGGTGCTTTCTGATGCAATTGATAATATGAAACTTACTTTAAAGAAAGAAGAAGACTATAAGAATCAAATGTATCAAAATATTTCACATGATTTTAAAACTCCTCTCACAGTCATAAAATCGTATTTGGAAGCACTTGATGATGGAATGATTTCAGCTGATGAAGCAAAAAAAGTAATAGAAGAACAAATTAACAAATTAGAAGTAAAAGTACACTCCTTACTATATCTAAATAAATTAAACTATATCAAAGATTCAAATAACTTTACGCAAGAATCAGTTGATATTATTCCAATATTGAATGAATCAGTTCAGAAGTTTAAATATTTAAGGCCAGAATTAAAATGGGAAGTTTTTATTGGTGACAAAAATCCAATTTACCGTGGTACCACCGATATGTGGGAGGCTATTATTGATAACTTGCTGAATAATTTTATTCGCTATGCTGAAACAGAAATTAAAGTAACAATTAAAAATGGAAAAATAACCCTTTACAACGATGGTCCTAATATTGATGAGAAGATCTTTGATGATATCTTTACTCCTTATAAAAAAGGCATTCAAGGCCAATTTGGATTAGGATTATCAATCGTAAGAAAAACAATTGCTTTAGTAGGATATGAAATATCAGTCAAGAATGAAAAGAAAGGGGTAAGTTTTATGATCAAATAAAAAGGTCTGAGTACTACGGTACCAGATCTTTTTTCGTTTACATTGAAAAAGAATTGTGATAACATATAGAATATAAAAAATTAAATGGGGGATATTATGGATATTAATTTATTAAATTTGGAAGATTCCAAAAAAGAGCTTTTGAAATTAAGAGAGGAAAACTTAATTTCAAAAGGGAAATTAAGCGCATATCAAATTTTTGTTCACTGTGCGAAAACGATTGAGTATTCAATGATTGGATACCCTAAAATAAAATCAAAATTTATTCAGCATACAGCTGGTAAATTGATGATTCACAAGTTTTTAAAAAAAGGATATATGAGACACAATTTAGAAGTCGATGTACTAGGTTCTTCTTTTATCGAGGATAATGGAACAACCGATGAGGGTATTGAAATACTACTAGAGACAATTCGCAAATTTTTAACTTACAAGGGAAGATTACAACCACATTTTTTCTTTGGAGAACTAACAAAAGAAGAATATGATAAATATTTTTCGATTCATATTGCAAATCATTTATCTGGGCTAATAAAAGGAGAATAATCTCCTTTTATTTGTATTTTATTTTGTAAATTATCCATTTATATTAAATAAAAAAATTATAGAAGTGAAATATATAGTATAATTAAAAAAGGAGGGAACTGATGAAAGTATTAACGATTAAAGAACCTTGGGCAACACTCATTATTGATGGTTATAAAAAATATGAATTTAGAAGTTGGAAGACGAAATACCGAGGAAAGATACTAATTCATGCTGGAATGGATCTGGAATCTGATATGGCAAAAAAATTCGCTGATTATAATTTGAATTGTATGAAAGGAGCTATTATAGGTGAGGCTGAATTAGTTGATTGTATATTAGTCGATGAAAAATTCCATGATGATTTAATTAAAATGGATTCTATTGTATATGGTCAAAGCAATCATGTAGAAACTTATGCTTGGAAACTAGAAAATGTAGAAAAATATAATGAACCTATCTACGTTAAAGGAAAGCTTGGATTATGGAATTATGATGTAGTTGAGCAATTGATAATAAATAAATAATAGAGGAAATTATAATAAATATAATAAATATAAGAGATAATCGGGATTATTTAAAGGAGTATACTGAGTTATGTATAACAACATGGGGAGAACCATCTAGTTATGAAGAATTCTGTAATAGAGTTAACAAGAAAATGGAAAGAATGCTATCACCGGATTATGATAAATTGATAGCAGCTTTAGGCTTAGTCGATAATGAAACTTTAATTGGTTTTATTTCATTATTTAAAAAAGACGGTGAAGAGAGACAGGATTTAACTCCATGGTATGCGACGATGTATGTAAAAAAAGAGTTTAGAGGGAAGGGGTATTCTAAACTACTCAATGATACTCTATTAAAAGAAGCAAAAAAATTAGGATATAACAGAGTATATTTAAAATCAGATTTAAACAATTATTATGAAAAATTTAGTGCTAAATATCTAGAGGATTTAAAAAGTGGTGAAAAATTATATTCTATAGATTTACAATGAATAGTAAAATAAAAAAGGAAACCAATCATCAGAGTTCCTTTTTTTTATAGTAGAAAAGAGCTATTAAATACTATCATTTAACTCTCTAATATTCATATAAATGTCATACCAACTATAACAACGAATCACATTTTTTCGAATGCATTGTTCATTATAATTTGCATGAAAACAAATAACAGGGATAACATCAGATATCTTTATAATATTATCGACTTTATCTTCTATCATTAAATCAATTTTATTTTGTATACAAATACCTAACTTATCTTCAGGACTAAAGATAATCTTATCGTAACTAATTTTATTCTTGTCTAACCAGTTTAAAACGATGTCACGATATTTCTTTCCAATCTCATCTTCTGTATTTGTTAAGTATCTAGCAGTGATAATATAAATTTCATGCCCATCATTCTGAAGTTTTTTAATCACTTCACTCGCAAATCTTCTACATTCAATATTGGTGCAATATTCATCATAGTAAGTATCCCAAAATTCTTGATCAAGTTGATTATCAACGTCCAAGATATTTTCTATCTCATATCCCTTATAATTTACGATTTTCATATTGTACTTTTCGGCAAAAAATTTACTAGCATAATCTAGTTGCCATTTTTTAACATCGGTAAGTACACCATCTATATCAATTCCAATTCTCATAAAAATTCCTACTTTCTCTCTTTATTTTAGCACATTTTCTCTTCATAAAAAATACATTATAGTAAGTGTTTTGTTCTAGGTGAATCAAATGTATAGAAAATAGTAACAAAATCATTATTTAGTAAACATTTTACCTAGATAAGCATACATTAAAGTGAGGAGGGGTCTTGATGGCATCATATAAGGAAATTGTGACGAAAGCGATCGTTGGAAAAGGTAAAAAATACTTTAAAAACAATTATACGCTTAGTACGGAAAATAATCCGACAAATGTACTTGGTTGTTGGGTTATTAACCATAAATTTAAAGGTTACAAGTCTGGGGATAAAGTAGGTGTGGATGGTTCTTACGATGTAAACATTTGGTATTCTTACGATAACGATAGTAAAACAACTGTTGTTAATAAGAAAGTAGATTATAATGATCTATTTAATGTTAGAGTAAAAGAAAACGCTGATTTATCTGGTGATACAGACATCATTGTTCGCACTTTAAAACAACCAAATTGTGTTAAAGTAAATATTCAAGATGATGGAAGTATCAATTTTAACATCGAAAAAGAACTTGGTGTTGAGATAGTTGGCGAAACCAAAATGAAAATAGCAATCGAGGAAGATGAAGAACCATGGGAAGAAATAGAAGATGAAGCAGATGATGAAGTACTAAATGAAATTGATGAATCTGTTGACTCAGATTATATAAAAGAAACAACCGATGATCAATAAAGTATCAGGAAAATGATACTTTTTTTCTCAAAAATATATCTGTCAACAAAAAAAGGTTGACAGATATATTTTGATTATGATAAACTAAATGCAGTTAAGGAGGAATTATATGGCAGTTAAATTAAGATTGAAAAGAATGGGTTCTAAAGGAAAACCAGTTTATCGTGTTGTAGCAGCTGACTCAAGAAATAAAAGAGATGGTAAAGCAATCGAAGAATTAGGATTCTACGACCCAACAAAAGAACCAGCTGTTGTAAAAATTGATAGAGAAATCGCTCTAAAATGGTTAAAAACAGGAGCTGAACCAACCGATACAGTTCGTGACCTATTTAAAAAACAGGGAATTATGGAAGAACTTCATAATATCCGTATGAGTAAAAAATCAGGTGAATAATATGAAGTTGGTAGAACTTACTGAATTTTTGGTAAAAAATGTTTGCCATTATCCTGATTCCGTATCAGTAAAACAATTTGATGATGACGATATGATTACAATCGAAGTTTTAATCAAAGAAGACGATATGGGAGTAGTGATCGGAGCATCTGGACAAACAGCAAATGCAATTAGAACAATCGTTCAAGCATCTGCTTATATCAACCAAGAAAAACATGTTCGTATCAATTTTGATTCATTTTAACATACCTTATGGTATGTTTTTGTATGGTAGTAATAAATATGTTTTCTATAATTGACAGTAGTGTTATAATTTAATTTAGAATGGAGAGGTAATATGGAAATAATAGAGATAATGAAAACGATAATATTAGGAATAATAGAAGGTATAACCGAATGGCTTCCTATTAGTAGTACAGGACACATGTTATTGTTTGATGAGTTTGTTCATTTAAATTTATCTGATTCTTTTAAAGAGATGTTCTTTGTCGTAATTCAATTAGGTGCAATATTAGCAGTAGTTGTATTATATTTTAATAAATTAAATCCTTTTTCAAATAAAAAAACAGAAATTCAAAAAAAGGAAACGTATTCAATTTGGTTTAAAGTTATTATTGCATCGATTCCACTTGCAATAATCGGAATATTGTTTGAGGACATCATCGATAAATTCTTTTATAATTATCAGACGATTTCAATTGCTCTAATCTTTTATGGAATATTGTTTATTGTAATCGAGAATAGGAATAAAAAGAGTGTTCAAAAAATAGATCGGTTTGAAAAATTAGATTTCATTACAACATTAAAAATAGGTCTCTTTCAAGTTCTTTCACTAATTCCTGGAACCTCTAGATCAGGGGCAACAATTTTAGGAGGAATTTTAGTGGGGACTAGTAGAGAAATTGCTGCTGAATTTACATTCTTTTTAGGAATTCCTGCTATGTTTGGAGCTAGTCTAATAAAAATACTTAAATTTGGATTTCAATTTTCTACCTCTGAATTACTTGTTTTAGGGATTGGCATGTTTACTGCATTTTTCGTATCATTAATTGTTATAAAATTTTTGATGAAATATATTAAGAAAAATGATTTTAAGATATTTGGATACTATAGAATTATACTAGGAATCGCAGTACTACTTTATTTTTTTCTAAAATAGCCTTGCGGAAAAACAAGTTATTATTTTACATTTTTTATCAAAAAATTTCCTATAATAGGATTTTTTTTTATTTGTGTTTGGAACAACACTAAAATAATGCTATAATGTTTATGGTGATTGTATGTTTCTAAAAATAGGAGAAACAAATATAAATTATAAGAGATATGGAAATAAAAATGGTGAATCAATCGTCTATTTACATGGATGGGGACAAAATATTGAAATGATGCAACCAGTTGCAGATCCTTTTCAAGAGGACTTTGATCTAATTATTTTGGATTTACCAGGACATGGTCTTAGTGATGAACCCAAAACAGTCTGGTCAGTATATGAATATACTGATTTTGTTCATCACTTATTAAAGGAATTAAATGTCTCAAATCCCATTGTTGTCGGACATTCTTTTGGTGGTAAAATAGCACTACTTTATGCAGCAAAATATGAATGTTCAAAGCTAATTTTATTTGCGCCAACATTTCGTAAAGAAATCCAAAAGTTATCATTTAAAACAAAAATGTTAAAATCTGTGAAGAAAGTTCCGGGGTTGAAGGGTTTAGAAGAATTTGCGAAAAAGCATATTGGCTCAACAGACTATAAAAACGCTAGTCCAATGATGAGAAATATATTAGTAGGACATGTTAATACCGATATATGTGAGGATATTAAAAACATTAAATGTCCGACCTTACTAATTTGGGGAGAGCTTGATGATCAAGTATCGATTGAAGCAGCACAGAAATTAGAAAATCTGATTCCAGATGCTGGATTAGTTATTTATGAAAACGCTACACATTATGCATATTTAGAAAGAATCGGGCAAACTATTAATGTAATGCGTAGTTTCTTAGGGAGGTAGTTTATGTTAATTAAATTTTTTGTATCAACGTTGCCATTACTATTGTATCTATTCTTTAAAACTAAGAAATCGTTTCATGTATTACAACAAAATTGGTACAATTTAGGAAATCGTTATATTAAATGGATTATCAATAATCCAAGTAAAGTATTTTGGAATATCGATTTATGTTTTCTTTTGTTTTTTGTATTTTTTGTGGTTGACTCATTATTAGCTATGGTTGTTTTTATCATATTTTATACGGTTAATTCACTGTTATTATTAAGAAATCAAAAAAGAGAAGTAACAAAAAAACCACTTGCTATAACAAGTCGTATTAAAAGATTATTTGTAACAGAGTATATTCTTTATTTAATTCCAATTATTTTATTTGGAATTGCATTTGATGAACATATGCTTGCGGTTTATTATTTAACTTTAGGATTGCTAATTTATATGAATCCAATTGTGACAGTGGTTGCGAATACGATTAATATGCCAATTGAAGCAATGATAAAAAAAGGTTTTGAAAACAAAGCGAAAAAGAAATTAAAAAGCATGTCAAATTTAAAAGTAATCGGCATTACTGGAAGTTATGGCAAAACGAGTAGTAAAAATATTTTAAGTGATATTTTAAATATAAAATACAATGCTTTACCCACACCGAAAAACTTTAATACTCCAGTTGGTTTAACTATTACAATCAACAATTATTTAGATAAATTTACTGATTTATTTATCGCTGAAATGGGAGCATTCAAAAGAGGAGAAATCAAAGAACTTTGTGATTATGTTCATCCCACTTACGGTATTTTAACCAAGATTGGAACTGCTCATTTAGAAAGCTTTGGATCACAAGAAAATATACAAAAGGGAAAATTTGAATTAATTGAATCTCTCCCAAGTGATGGAATTGGAATTTTAAATGGTGATGATCCATTACAACGTTCTTATCCATTAAAGAATAATTGCCAGATTAAATGGATTGGGATTGAGTCTGATGATGTTGATGTCAAAGCAGAAAATATTCAGATTACTGCTACTGGAACAACCTTTGATGTATCGTTTAAAGGAGATAAAAAGAAATATTCATTCCAAACAAAACTATTTGGTAAAGCCAATGTTTATAATATTTTAGCTGCACTCGCACTCGGTTATGAACTTGGTATGGAAGTAGGAGAATTGCAAGCCGGTGTAAAACGTGTTAATAGTATCGAACACCGATTAGAAATGCGAAAATATTATAATATCAATTTAATAGATGATGCCTATAATTCAAATCCAGTTGGAGCAAAGATGGCCCTTGATGTCCTTGCTATGATGCCAGGTAAAAAGATAATTGTAACACCCGGAATGATTGAATTAGGACCAGAACAGGAACGTTTAAATCAAGTGTTTGGAGAACAGATTGCCGATGTTTGTGATGAGGTAATCCTAGTTGGAGAAGAACAGACGAAAGCAATAGCTGAAGGATTGAAAAAGAAGAAATATTCAAATAAAAACATTCATATTCTAAATGATGTTATGAAAGCCTTTCCACTAGTACAAAGCCTAGATGAAGGTTCAACATATCTTCTTTTAGAAAATGATTTACCAGATATATTTAATGAGAAGTAGGAGGATTATATGAAGATAAGAGTAGGAGTTCTATTTGGTGGCTGTTCAGTAGAACACGAAGTTAGTATTATTACAGCTGTACAAGCGATGGAAAATATCGATCAAGAAAAGTATGAGATTGTTCCAATTTATATCACAAAGGATCGAACTTGGTATACCGGAAAAATGCTTATGGATATGGAAGTTTATCGCGATTTTGATTCTTTGAAAAAATATGCGAAAAAAGTCGTATTAGTGAATAAAAATGGAGAATTTTTCTTACAAAAAGCCAATGGATTATTCAATAAAACAGTAGCAGAGATCGATTTAGCATTTCCAATTGTTCATGGAAAAAATGTGGAAGACGGATCACTGCAAGGATATTTAGATAGTATTGGTATACCGTATGTAGGATGCAAAGTTTTAGGTGCTGCCTTAGGCCAGGACAAAGTAGTACAAAAAATGATTATGCAGGCATCAAATATTCCAACACCAAAATATGTTTGGTTCTATGATAGTGAATATTTAACAAATCAGGATGCTATTTTAAAAGACATTAAAAAATTAGGTTATCCAGTAATTGTTAAACCAGCGACACTAGGAAGTAGTGTAGGAATTAGCGTTGCCAAAAACGAAACAGAAATAGATACTAGAATTAATGAAGCAATTAAATATGATAATAAAATCATTGTAGAAGAGATGGTTTCAAACTTATTAGAAGTAAACTGTAGTGTTTGTGGAAACTATGAATATCAAAGAACAAGTGCCATTGCTGAAATGCTTACTAAGAATGACTTTTTAACTTTTGAAGACAAATATATCGGGTCAGGAAAAGGAAAAGCGAAAGGTCCAAAAACGGGAGCAAAAAATGGTGGAAAAATCTCTACTGGTGAAATGATTGTACCAGCTAGAATTGATAAATCCACTGAAAATAAAATAAAAGAGCTTTCAATAGAAACCTTTAGAGCTCTTAATTTAGCGGGAACAACCAGAATTGATTTCCTAATTAATAAAGAGACAAAAGAAGTTTATGTTAATGAACCAAATACCATTCCAGGATCTTTCGCATTCTATCTTTGGAAAGCAGAAGGAAAAGAATATAAGACATTATTAGATGATATGATGACGATTGCCATAAAAGAATTTAAAAATCAATCTAAGAAAGTCCAATCATTTGAATCAAATATTTTGAGTACTTATCATGGTGGAGCGAAAGGAACAAAAGGAATTTAATTCCTTTTTTGGTGATAATATGAAAATAGCTCTAATTAATGAGAATAGTCAAGTCAGTAAAAACAATATCATTTTATCTGCTTTAAAAGAAGTTAGTGAGACTTATGGACATCAGGTAATAAATGCTGGGATGACAACTTCAGAAGATAAAAATTTGACTTATGTTCAAGCAGGTCTTTTAACCGCCATCCTTTTAAATACAAGAGCAGTCGATTTTGTTGTAACAGGATGTGGAACTGGGGAAGGTGCGATGCTAGCCTGTAATAGTTTCCCAAATGTATTATGTGGTTATATCGTTGATCCTACGGACGCAACCTTATTTGCTAGAGTAAACAATGGCAATGCTATTTCTCTACCATTTGCAAAGGGATTTGGATGGGGAAGTGAATTAACTTTAAAAGCTATTTTTAAAAGCTTATTTGAAAGTAGCTTTGGAGAAGGTTATCCACTAGAAAGAGCAATACCTGAACAAACAAATAAAAAAATATTAGACGAAATAAAAAGGATAAGTCATCAAGATATGCTTACCATTGTAAAAACAATTGATCAACAATTTTTAAGAGATACAATTGATCGAGGCAATGTAAAAGAAGTTTTAAGAGCGGTTGAAGAAAGCGAGTTGAAACAATATTTACTTCGTTTCTAGTATTGTAACTGGATAAAACCTATTACAGTGATAAAAAAACAAAGATATTTTTCTTTGTTTTTTAATTCTACTATATTTTACTATGATTAAATACATATCTTTATTGAGTTACAATTAGATTTTTAATGTTACTGATATCACTAACCATATCAAATAATCCATTATAGTTATTCTGTGTTAAGACACTATTATTAGGAGTTAAATAGGAGATTGTTTTATTATTGCCATCAAAAATACCTTGATAGGCTAAATTTAAATCAGTCTCATCAATTAATTTATTTTCTTTCATATAATTAACACTTAATTTTTGAATGTTGAGAGTAAGGTTAGCATAGTCACCAAAATCATATCGAATCGTAGACCAATTATTTACTGGAATACTAATGCTATATTGTAAGGCATTTTTAGCGATATTCTTTGCAGCTTTCTGACTCTCACTAAGTCCAGGTTGCCCATAATATATTTGGGCACTAAAAGCAGCTGAAACACCCACGTTGAAAGAAGCATTCACTTGAAATATATTAGGTACAGTTAGATTCGAATACCCCATAAACGGATCGCCGTTTGTTGTTTTAATTTCGGTACCATTTATTGTGATATGATTTATCATAGAATAATTAGGATTGTTATTTAAAGTATCAGCAGTTTCTAATAGATATTCATCATTCGTTAAAACACTTAATTTTTTGATGTTAAAAGAGATGTTCGATGTAGTTCCAAAATCAAATCGGAGTTTTTGCCAATTTCCAATTGGTAAAGTCATGATCCAACTAGATGTTCCAGCAGGAATTGTTTTTTTTGATGTATTTGTTTCACTAAGGTTATCTTCGGCAGTAGCATAGTATAATTCAAAGTATATAGATTGTGCTAGGGGAGAATTTAATTCTATTTTGACTCCTACAATAGAATTGAGATCATTATAGAATCCTAATTTCGGATCATTTCCTGTAGTTTTAAAACTGGAACCATTACGGATTAATTGTCCCCACTGCGGAACTATTCTTTTTTCTTTAAAAAAATAGCCGATTGGTTCCCAAATCTGTGAAGGTTGATTGGAACCTGTATCCAAGTTTATATCGCTCATCAATTTCGCATTTAAATTCACTTGTCCACTATTTACTAAATCTCTGAATTTTGCTAAGTCATCAAAGTTGTATATTAAATTATATTTAATATTATTCTCATCCGTTATTACATCAAAATCACCTTGTGGAATTTCACGATATATTTTTAAATAATAATCATCATCACAATTTATTACTCTCCCACTAAAAAAGCAATATTTTTGTTGATTATTCGCAACATTACATTCATGTAGTATGAGATCATATTTCTTAGAGTTATAAATCATATTACAATTTACTTTGTTACCTTTGTATGAAACATTGTTGTCTATCCATTCTTTTGGTATTATCTTGTCTGATTCAGTATTTTCATTATTTGTTACTATTGCTAAACGAACTGCATCAGCATAACCGAATATGTTAGATTTTCTAGACGAATTTTTTGCTTGTTCTATAAAACCTAAAATAAGTGGTATCGTAATTGCCATTATGATTGCTAGTATGACGATTACCGCTAGCAGTTCTAGTAATGTAAAACCTAATGTGGTTGATTTAAATTTTATTTTATTTTTCATTTAAAATCTCCTTAAATTATAACAATTTTATTTACGCTTTTTAGATATTGCCGAAATCATTCTAGCAATAATTATTGCCTTTAGACTGTTCATTATATATATTGTATCATAGGAAGAATAAAAAATTATATTTTATATTTATAACTTCTTAAAGTAATAGGATGGTTGGATAGTATAATTAGCCATTTTTCTCTTTATCTGAATAAATTTTAAAAACGGAAGTAAAAACTTCCGTTTTTTTTTGCTCTGTGGTACAATAATAATAATAGGAGGATTTATATGAAGGGTGAAAAGGGAAGCTTAATCAATCGAATTAAAGATTGGTTTCGTATAAAAAAACAAAAAAAATTAAAACAAGCAAAAGAAATGGATCAATTGACAAGAAAGAAAAAGAAAAAGCTAAAGGAGAAAGAAAAACAACGAATTATTGAAATGACTAATGTAAAAAGATATGGTCGTTTTCAAATTTTGGGAAGAATTTCGATAGGCCTTTTCTTAGGATTCTTTGAGACTGTTATTGCACCAAAAAAAGAAGAAGTAACCGCAATTACAGATGAACAACTGAAAAAGGATCATGATGATCTCATTAAATTTGAACAGAGTGTTAAAAGATTAGAAACAGCTTTAAAAGAAAATTCTATTTCTTTTGAAGAAGCAATCAATAAACTAGAAGAACAAAAAGAAAAGTATCAAATTTATGAAGAACGATATTCAAATGCAATACCTTCTATTGAGCCATTTGAGTCGAAAGAAAAACAAAAAGCTAGTTTAATTGCGGAACACCAAAATTTCTTGGATCGTATCAGTACTATAAATTATCGAATTGAAAATAACCTTGAAAAAATAAAGTTAGAAAATCCTATTCAGAAAAAGGATATAATCGATAGACAATCTACAAATGACTATCAATCGGTAGAGGAAAAAGAAACAGTAACGGATCTCACTGTAAATCCAGTGAAGGATATTTTAAAAGGAATTGCTCTCGCTCCAATTGTTCTAGTTTCGAAAAAAGTCCAATCGAAAGAAGATCGAGAAGAGTTAAAAAGAAAAGAACGAAAAGATGCATTAGTCGAAACGAGAGAAAGTTATTTAAAAACGGATAAGGTAAATAAAATAAGTCAAGAAGAAAATATTGTTGAAATAATTAAAACAAAAGTTGCAGTTGATGAAACACGCAGAAAAGAAATTGAAACTTATCTCAAAGAATTCAAGAGAAATTTTGATGATATAAAGCACGACTGGAAAGAATATGAAGAGTGGGTTCAGAAAACAACACGTGAGAAAGATCCTGAACGTAAAGCTTATGCGGTTGAGATTTTGAGAAATCGAGTAAAGGAACTTGAAAAGGAATATAATGACCTTAGTAAAAAAGGATTCTTTTTGGATTTTGAACATGATTTTGAGCTCAGTAAACTAGATCCAAATCATCTTTTAGAAAGTTCCGCTGCAATAGATGAATTTCTTGAAAAATGTGAAAAAGAAATTCAGTTATTAAAACAGGAACCAAAAATTGTTAAAGTCGAAGAATTAAAAGAGAAAAAAGAGCAAGAAAAACCGAAAAAAGAAATTCAAAAAGAAGAACCTGTAGAAAAAACAAATTACCAGGATCGTCAGTTACTTGAACTTTCTATTGAAAAAAATATTCAAGAACAAGAAGAAGAAATCAATAAAATCAAAGACTTGTTCCGAAAAGCAGAGAGAGTCAAGAAGAGAAAGACATTCCTAGGTGGATTTACAAAATTTTTAAAGAATACTATTCATTTAGGCCTAACAGCTCTTCCAATTAAATTACTTAAGAATCCAACAATCGGTATTTTGGGAAGTACAATTATTTTAAATAACCGTCTACGTGGAATGAGAAAGTTAATCAATAAACAAAATGATTCTCTTGGCTATATTAATTATAAAGAGATTGAAAGACAAATTGCTGATCAAAGAAGTCTTAATATTACAACTCAAGCAATACTTGAAGATACAGCTTCACAATTAAAGCATTTAAAGATTGAATTCTTCTGGGAATTTTCATATGACTTAGAACAACATCCAGAAATTCAACAAATTAAACAACAATTTATTGCTATAGAAGCACAAATTGCTGAAAAGAATCGACAATTACAAGAAATGTATGTAGAATTAAATGAAATGAATGAAAAAACACAACAGGAAAAATCAAAACAAAAAGTTCTTCAATTTGAAGAAAAAATAGAAGATCGAACAGCATGAAAAATATAGAAATTGATCGGTAAGATTTTATAGAGACAATATTATATATTAGAAAACACAATACAGAATAGCATTGTGTTTTTATTATTTATAATCAATTAAATTTAGCGAAGAAGAAAATGAAAATATCAGCATCAGTTTTTGACGTAAAGATACATTTAATTCTGCAGTTAAGTCCCTGGAAAGGTACAATTCTATGATATAATATTAAATATAATTGTTTAATTTTAAAAGCAAAAATAGTAAACAATATAAGAAAATGTAGGGTGGTAAAGTATGCCGAATTGGAAAATTCATTTGGAAGTCGGGAAGAGATTAAATCAAAAAATACAGTATAGCAAAAATGATTTTGAATTGTTTTTACTAGGAAATATACTTCCCGATATTAATAATTGTTATATCGTCAAAAATATATCTAAAGTGTTAGAACATGATTATACTCATTTCAAAGATATGCAAGATATAACATATATTGCTTTTTACAATAAATATAAAAATAAAATTAATGATAATTTAGTTATTAAAGGTTATTTTACACATTTATATACTGATTACATTTGGAATAATAATTTTTATTGTAAAATTCAAAATACCAAACTCGATAAAATGAGTAAGGATGAGAAAAGGTTATTAAAACAAAAGGAATTTCAGATATATAATAATAAATATATGTCTAATTATATAAAATTAGGGGATTATGAAGATGTACTTGCTAAACTAAATGCAATAGATAGAGTTTCAATAACTAAAGAAGACTTATCAGCTATAATTTATTTTTTGAAGAATCAAAGCAACAATACCAGTGATAAATTAAGCTTCTATACCACTGAAGAACTAGATGAATTATTGGAAGAAACCGTAATTAAAATAAGTCAATTTTTAGATATATAATACAAATTATATTTATTTGATATGATATAAAAAAAGGGATTAATAAAGTCAATTTCATAAATAACTGCCAACGTGATATAATATGTAAAGAATTTGCCCAGAAGAAATCAAAAAAAGCAAAAGATGATATATTAATATATGTGATATGAGCAAGATAAATAGTAATCTAGAAAAGAGATGAGGTATTATGAACTTAAAGAAAATTGAGGACTTTATTGATAAACAGAAAGTTAGTTTTATAGGATCTATTGATAATGAAAACTATCCTAATGTAAAAGCAATGTTGAAACCAAGAACAAGAATTGGATTAAAAGAGTTTTACTTTTCTACTAATACTTCATCTATGAGAGTAAAACAATATCAAAACAATTATAGTGCTAGTATATACTTTTATCATAAAGGATTAATTAAATATGTTGGGGTTATGTTAAAAGGAAAAATGGAAGTTTTAACAGACCAAGAAACTAAAAATATGATTTGGAGAAAAGGCGATAAAATATTTTATGAAAAAGGGGTAACTGATCCAGATTATTGTGTTTTAAAATTTACCGCTACAAGTGGTAGATATTATTGTAATTTGAAAACAGAAAGTTTTGATATAAACTAATACAAATTACAATTTGTTTGATTATAACAACAATAAAGGAGTGACTTTAATGAACGACAATCAAATAAATATCAACTGGGAGATACGGATTTATGGAAACACTCCCTCAACCTTTATAAAATAATAATTTTGTTAAAGGAAGTTATTACATGTTTGACAAATTATTAAATAATAATTATAAAAGTATATTTTAATAACAAGAATTAGGTGGGATACTATATGAATGAGATAAAAATCTCGATAAATGGGGATGAATCATTTATTAAAGAATTAGGTTATAATTTACATAAATATAACCAGAATAACTGTGAATTTATAAAAAACAATTCTAACCCAAAACATAATTTTAAAGAAATTATAAATTTTTCTGTAAATGTTGATGGGTATTTTGTAGGTGGTGCTAGTGGCAAAATACAGTTTGGATGGTATCATTTAGATCAATTATGGCTTGATGAAAAATTTAGAATGTCTGGAATAGGTAGTGAAATTATAAGAAATATCGAAAAAATTGCTATGGATAAAAATTGTTTTGGGATTAAAACAGAAACTTGGAGTTTTCAGGCAAAAGACTTTTATCAGAAAAACGGATTTGAAGTATATGCGAAATTAGATGATTTTCCTCCGGGAAGTATCGAATATCATTTGAAAAAAATTATAAAAAATAAAAAAGGAGATGAAATAGATGAATAATAATACAGAAAATACTAATAAAACCAACATCAACTGGCTAATGGAGACATATGGAAACACTCACTCAAACCTTTATAAAATAAGGATTTTAACAAATTGAGTTATTACATATTTTGATAAATTAATAGAAAAGGAGATGATAATTAATGTCTAAAGATTTAATAATAAGAAGTAGTAATGCTGAGTTTTTAATATTTGAAAGGCAGACTCATTCTAATGGAATTGAAGTTAGATTTGAAGATGGTGACTTATGGTTAACTCAAAAATCTATGGGAGAACTATTCAATACAACAAGAAATAATATTACTATGCATTTACAAGAAATTTACAAATCATTTGAATTAGAAGAAAATTCAACTAGTAAGGATTTCTTACTAGTTCAAAAAGAGGGCAGTCGTGAAGTAAAAAGAAATACAAAATATTATAATTTGGATGTTGTAATATCAGTAGGATATAGAGTTAATTCAGACAGAGCTATACAATTTAGAAGATGGGCTACTAATATTATTAAAGAATTTTCTAAAAAGGGATATATAATTGATAAAAAAAGAATGGAAAACGGAACATTCTTTGATGAAGATTATTATGATGACTTACTTGCTGAAATAAGAGAAATAAGATTATCTGAAAGAAGATTTTATCAAAAAATAACAGACATTTATTCTACAAGTATTGACTATGATAGAAAATCACCTACGACAATTAAATTTTTTAAAAAGGTTCAAAATAAAATGCATTATGCCGTATCTAAAAAAACAGCAGCTGAAATTATTTATGATAGATCAGACTCTCAAAAAGATTATATGGGTCTTACATCATGGAAGAATTCTCCAAATGGGAAGATAGTTGAAACAGATGTAACAATTGCTAAAAATTATTTATCAAAAGAAGAATTAGAACAATTAGAACTAATTGTATCTGCATTTCTAGATTTAGCAGAAGCAAGGGCAAAGAGAAATCTTCCAATGACAATGGAAGATTGGTCTACAAGAATAGATAAATATCTTCTTTCTGATGATAGAGATATATTAAAAGATGCAGGAAAGATATCTCACGAAATAGCATGTGATAAGGCACTTACAGAATTTGAAAAATATAGAATAAAGCAAGATAAATTATATAAATCTGATTTTGATTTATTGTTGGAAGAGAACAAAGATAAATAGTAATTTATAGGAGAGATAATAATATGTTTAATGAGATTTGTATTTATGAAGTAAAATTGAATAAACAAGATGAAGTAGAAGAACTAATGAAAGAAGTTGCAGATTTCTATAAATCGCAAAATGGTGTAATAGATGTAAAATATATTAAAAGAACTCATAGACAAAAAGATTTTAATGCTGTAAAGGAAGGTATTCCTCCAATAGCATTAACTAAATATGTTGATAAAGTAACTTATATTTTACACTGGACTTTAGAGAATAAAGAAGTTCACGCACAAGTATCAAAATTGGGTATAGAAAAATTTTATAAACGATGGAATAGATGTTTAATTACAATGCCCAAAATTCTTTTGGGCGAAAATATTGTTTAAATGATACAAATTACAATTTATATTGATAGAAAAGGAGTGATTAATTATGGATATGTATCAAAAAAGAGAGCAAAGAAAAAAAGATAAATTAAAAGATAAAAATAATGCAGAAAACAATGGTAAAATGAATATAAATTGGCATATCGGCACATATGCAAAAACACTCACAAACCCTTATAAAATCAGCGTTTTTCAAAATTGAGTTATTACATATTTGAGGAAAAGTATTAAAAAAGAAGAGATAAATAGTAATTTGGAGGTTGTTTATAATATGATGAATAAAGAACAAATCTTTAATATTTTATATGATAAAGAAAAATGGGATGTGTGGCATAAATTTCAAGAAATAGAAAAAAGTATTGAAGAAATAGAATATTTATACCAATATTTTGAAGATTTTCAAAATATGTTATTAGATAAAAATTCAGCTGTCAAAATGCGTGGTTTTCGAATTATATGTAAACTATCAAAATGGGATAAAAAGAATAAAATAGAAAATGTAATAGATAATTTATTAAAAGTATTAGATGATGATAAACCAACTATTGTTAGACAATGTTTGTCAGTCATTGATTATCTTCTTTTATATAAACCAGAATTATCAGAGAAAATTAAATATCAACTAGAACAAACAGATTATTCAAAATATAAGGATAGTATGAAACCATTAATAAAAAAAGATATAGATAGCATTTTAAAAAAACTATAATGCAAATTACAATTTGTGTAAGGATAGGAGATAAAAGTTATGAATTGGGAGCCTTGGACTGGATGTTATCCAATTAGTGATGGTTGTAGAAATTGTTATTTTTATGGACCTCATGCAAAACGTTATGGTCAAAATACAATAGAAAAAACAGATAAATTTGATTGGCCAATAAGGACTAATGCTAAAGGTGAATATAATATTAAAGGTGGAAAAATTCTTGCAACCTGTTTTGCAACAGATTTTTTTCTTCCAGAGGCAGATGAATGGCGTAAAGAAGTTTGGAAAATGATACATCAAAGGCAAGATATAGAATTTTTGATTTTGACTAAAAGAATTGACCGTTTTTTAGAATCACTTCCTGATGACTGGGGAGATGGATATGGTAATGTAAATCTTGGGTGTACAGTAGAAAATCAAGAAATGGCAGATTATCGTTTACCATTATTTTTATCTTATCCAATTAAACGCAGATTTATAGCTTGCGCACCACTTTTAGAGTCTATTGACTTGTCAAAATATCTCCATGGTATTGAACATGTAACTGTAGGTGGCGAAACAAGTCGTTTCGCACGTGAATGTAATTATGAATGGGTATTATCAATTAGAGAACAATGTATAAGTAGCAACACTACTTTTTGGTTTAAAAATACAGGATCTTTATTTAAAAGAAATGGAGAGTTACAAAAAATTAATCCATTTAAACAAACTAGTTATGCAAAGGAATTGGGAATTAATATTCTAGGAGATAGGAGATTATTTTAGCTAAATACAAATTTAATATTATACTAATAGCAATTTTATGACTAGTTTACTTAAGCTTTTATAAGAAAAGGAGAAATGAAAAATGGAAAATAAAATATGTCAAAGTTGTAGTATGCCACTAGAAACTGAAGAAGTAATTGGAATAAATCAAGATGGTAGTAAAAATAATGATTACTGTATCTATTGTTTTAAAGATGGAAAATTTAGTAATGATATTAAAACTTTAGAAGAATATATAGAATATAGTCTACAATTTGCAGAACAAACAGGTATGACTAAAGAAGAAATGAGAGAATACTGTAAAAAGGTATTACCAACTTTAAAACGTTGGAAACATAGCTAATAGATAAATTACAATTTGTAAAAGTAAAAGGAGTGAAAAATTTATGGGTATGTATCAAAAAAGAGAACAAAGAAAAAAGGCTAAAACAGAAGATAATAATACAGAAAATAATAGTAAAATAAACATCAATTGGTATCCGGGGCATATGGCAAAAGCGAAAAGGCTTATTCGTGAAGGTTTAGATCAAATTGACTTAGTATATGAAGTAATTGATGCGAGAATGCCTAAATCATCTAAAATAGTAGATTTAGATGACCTAGTAGGAAAGAAACCTAGAATCCTTATCTTTAATAAAATCGATCTTTGTGATCTAAAGGAAACAAAGAAGTGGATGAATTATTATGAGGAACAGGGTTATGTAACAATAGGATCTGATTTGACAAAAACAACCAATTTTAAAGCCCTTTTTGATTTAACTAAAAAAGTTATGGAACCGATGAATCTTATTCGTCAAAGAAAAGGCTTAAAAGAAAGAAGAACAAGAATTTTAATTGTTGGAATTCCAAATGTAGGAAAGTCAACTTTAATTAATCGTTTGACTGGTAAAAAAGCGAGAGAAGTTGGGAATAAGCCTGGAGTAACAAAGAATCTGGATTGGATTCGTATTAATGATCAACTAGAATTATTAGATAGTCCTGGTATCTTATGGCCTAAATTAGAAGATCAAACAGGTGCACTTAATCTAGCAGCTTTTAGTGCAATAAGAGAAGAAATTTTACCACTATATGATGTTGTAGAATATGCTCTTAGATCACTTGAAAAATACTATCCAGAAAAATTAGAACAACGATATGGTGTTAGAGAAATAGATGAGGATATCATTATTACTCTAGAAGTGATTGGTAGAAGAAGAGGCGCTTTAATTAAAGGTGGCGAAATCGATTACGATAAAGTTGTATCTATTGTCATCAATGATATTAAAGATGGATATATTGAGGGAATTACGTTTGATCGTTTTGAAGAGGATAATTAATCTTCTTTTTCTTTTCAAATATAGAAAATAATGTTATCATTAATAAACGAAGGAATGATGTTATGAATGTTTTAACACTTGCATATTTAGGTGATGCATATTTCGAATTACATATTAGGGAGTTTTTAATTGCACAAGGAATGGTAAAAGTAAATGATTTACAAAAAAATGCCATTAAATATGTTAGTGCGAAAAGTCAAGCAAAAATTGTAACAAAACTGATAGAAGAAAATTTCTTCACAGAAGAAGAAATAGCTATCTTTTATCGGGCTAGGAATCATAAAAGTCATAAGAGTCCTAAAAATACTGATATTATCACTTATAAATTAGCAACAGGTCTAGAAGCTGTTATTGGACACTGGTTTTTAGAAAATAAAGATAGAATGAAAGCATTTATGGAACAAGTAAAAAAGTATGAATGGTAAGTTCATACTTTTATAATTGGAAATATTGAATAAGTGAATTAGCAATGTTATTTGCTATCATACTCAAATTATTAACCATCCATTTTGTATCGTCGATATTATCATGATAAGCTGTTTCTAAAAGAATACCAAAATCAACATAATTATCATTACATTCCATCATTTTCCCATTCGCAAATTTAACACCACGATCGGTTATTAAATTTAAATTATCATAATAAATAGAATATAGATGATTATATATCATATTAGCTAGAGAATAGGTTTTGGCACCAGGTAGATGTATCCAAGTTTCTATGCCTTTTTTATTGTGCTGTGAAGAAGCATTAGAGTGGATTGCAAAGTGGAAATCAATGTTTTTTTCTTTTCCGTCAGCTAGCCAATCTTTTATAAATAAATCAGGATTATTTTGATAACAAATTACATCTTTATTGTTAAGATTATTTATAATTTTTTTTGAAAGTTGATTCATTATCTCCATTTCACTAGGATATATTTCTGGGATTATTCCCTTATTATTAATTTGTCTAGAAGGGCTAAAGTAAATTTTAATAGTTCGATTATATAATTGAAAATAGAATGAAGAAACATCACTATCATCGCATCCAACTTTAGTAGCATAAGCTCTTACTACACAGTTCTTTGTAATTGTAACTCCATTTGTGTATAACTGAAATTCTGAATTATCTAAAGAATAATAAATGTTTTTTGAATCTTGGCAAAACAAATGAATGATAGTTCCTGGTTTAATATTATCCGGATAAATATCTATATACACTGGTTTACATTTCTTATTAGGCCATTTATCTGTCTTTAAATAGGTGATAATGTCATTTACATTTTCCTTTATGAATTCATATTCAATTCCATTATAATCGAATTTATAATGATACTTTGTTTCACGCTTGAAAGTAAGATTTAATGGTTGTAATTGTTGTAATGATTCTTCGTTGAACATCTCTGTTCTAGTTTCACCTGAAAAGAGAAATTTAAATGTGATTTTATAAACCTCTCCAATGTAATCAAAATCAAGAACTACGAAAAACTGTCCATCTAAATTATAAATATTACCTATTTTCATATATATTCACCAATTTTATTATAACATGTTCTATAATAAAGATTCAGTTTAAACTGAATCTTTATTTTGATCTATGATTTTCATTTGTGTAGTCATTATTAAGAAAGTAATCAATTAATTGTTTCGAATCAATGATTGTTCCATACTGTAGATCCATATTATGTTGCAAGGCTAATGTTTTTAATGGAACTACTTTCTCAATATGAAGTGCAGTTGGTATATTTGGAACATCAAGACAGACTGTTCCTTCTATAATTGATGGAACAAATAGCTCACCGACTGGTGCTTCTTGTGTTAGAACACAAACCATCTCTTGTATCTCTGGATTTTTACCATACACAAGATAAAGATTTTCTATATTTTCAAAACTAAAAGTAAAGTTTTCAGAGTTGTTTTTTTGTCTTCCGTTAATCCAATTTTGTGAAATAAATATATAATCTGTAGTGGCTCCATTTGGAAAGTTGCCGTTTAAATATTGTTGGATATTAAATTTAAAGTCTTCTTGATATAGTTCAGGATATGACTCACCTAAGGTGGATGCCCATTGATAAATAAATTCGGATAAATCTTCTGTCACAAACTTATTGTCTCCTAAGGTGACATCTTCCATTAATCCACCATAGTTATCTGTAATTGCATTCGCATAATTTAAACTGTTTTGAAATTTAAATGCTTCTGATTGATACTTTTGAAAATGACAAATATCTTTATCATCTGATAATTTAGTTTTATAGGATTGTTTATAATAATTATAAAGCAAACTCCTAACTTCTTTTAAATTCTGAGTGCTTATAACATCACCTCTAACAATAATATCAAATAGTCCTATGAGTTTCAACGCTTTATCTTCATCAGGATCAATGGCTACTAGTTTTTGGTACAATTGTTTAATATTTTGTTCTTGATAAATATCAAATAATTCCTGTTCTCCTATAATATTACATAACAAATCTGCCCATTGTTTACTGACATCATAACCATAATCATCATAACCAATCTTTTCATTGTAGTTACTGTTTAAGCATTCTAATAATCCTATTCCAAAACCTTGTTCTAAGGTAAATAATTTCTGGGTTGTGGTATTTATGGAATCTTCATAATAGATATTACTCATATGTAGAAGTTCATGACTTAATACTCCATCTCTTTTCTCTTCATCAATAGAGTCTAGCAAATAAATTGTTTTGTCTTTATACTCAAAAGTTCCCAATGCTTCTACATTTGTTGTGATTTGATTCATTCTAGAACTATCAATACTTTTGATTTTTAGCTCTTTTAAATTTTCAAAATATATTCTAAAATCGAAACTAGCGTCATATTCTTCAATCTTGTGAACATGATTTCGAATGAAATTTTTCTCAGTCTCACTTAAATTTTGATTTTGTTTTAAAATGTTTTCTAGATTTTCTGACGTAAAATTGTTTTCATCCAAAAGAGATGATATTGAGTCATTGGTATAATCGTATGTAAAAGAATTTAAGAAAGGAATACCCCGTTTTTTTTTCCATTGTATCTGATGATAATTCCGCATAGTAACCTTTAAAGGTAAAATCCTTGTTATCATATGAACTATTTCTGTTAAGTATATGACTTGTTAAATAACTTGTTGTAAATGAAATAAGTAAACCTCTGATAATTCCTTTGGTTGCTGCTTTTATAATTTGTTCCTTTGTTAATTTGCCATTCTGATTTGTCTTGCTTGATATATTACCATTGCCTAGAATAAAACGTTTCTTTTTTTCTTTCTCTTCAGGATCATCATTATAAAATGTAGTAATTGGCTTATTATATTTTTCTTCAAAATAAAATAACTCTCGAATGGTAGGAGGAATTAGAACTTCCTCTGGTTCATCTGGTTTTATTTTCATAATTTCTTTTTTTAAGTTTTCTTTATTTAAAAATACGACAAATTTATTATCGAAAATTGTAATTACACCAATTCGAATCTTTGTATTCATCTTATCACTTCCCAAATTTATTATAGCAAATCCCAAACTATTGCACTAGTATTTTTCTATTATACCGTGTATAATATGAACAGAATTGGGTGAGAGTATGTATATATATGGAAAGAATGTTGTGGAAGAGGCAATTAAAACTCATAAAAAAATAGGAAAAGCTTATATTTATGAGAATTTTAATGTTCAATCTATTATAACTGCATTAGAAGAAGATAATATTCCAATCTTAAGGAAAACAAAAAGACAATTAGATGAACTTGTAAGTGGAAATCATCAAGGTATAATTGTAACTGTTCCAGAATTTGTTTATGCTTCTATTGATGATTTTTTAAATAAGGAAAATGCATTAATTATGATTTTAGATCATTTAGAAGATCCACATAATTTGGGTGCTATTGTAAGAACTGTAGAAGCAGCCGGATTAGATGGTATCATTATTCCAAAAGATCGTAGTGTAGAGGTAAATTCTACTGTTATGAAAGTAAGTACTGGAGCTTTAGAACATGTTAAAATTGCTCAGGTGACAAATCTTTCTAGAACAATGGAGGAACTTAAAAAGAATGGTTTTTGGATAGTTGGAACAGATATGGATGGTACACCTTATGATGAAATTGATTATCGTGGAAAGATTGCCATTGTAATTGGTAATGAAGGAAAAGGAATGAGTCGTATCGTTTCTGAAAAATGTGACTTTATTGCCAGTATTCCAATGAATGGGACAACCAACAGTTTAAATGCCAGTGTTGCTGCTGGGATTATGATTTATGGAGCATTACGCACTAGAAAGTAGGGACGTAAATGAATTACCGTGATTATAATGATTACGAATTATTAAGTTATGCGAAAGAAAAGAATGAAGATTCGATTAATATCTTATATCAAAAATATGAACCACTTATTTTATCGAGAGCAAAGAAGTTTGATATTTCATTAAGTAATATTGGCTTAGATCGAAATGATTTAATTCAAGAGGGAAGATTAGGTTTTTTAAATGCAATTGAACAATACGATCAAAGCCAAGATACCTTGTTTTATACTTATGCGAAAGCAAGTATTGAAAAAAGAATGCTCAGTGCCATTACTGCAGGGAAAAGACAAAAACATCGTATCTTAAATGAATCGCTGTCCTTAGAAGGGGAGGATGATTCATTATCCTTAATTGATATTTTATCAAATCAAGAGGATAATCCTGAAAATAAATTATTGAGCATTGAAACAACAAATAACTTATTATTTAAAATGCATAGTCGCTTGACTACTTTAGAAGGACAAGTATTTGAACTGAAGTTAAATGGTTTCAATTATAAGGAAATTGCTTCCATTTTAGATCGAGAACCAAAGAATATTGATAATGCTTTGCAAAGAATACGAAATAAACTAAAAACAGTTGTTCAAGAGAAGGAATAAAAAATATTCCTTTTTTTTTCTAATTATGTTATACTACTATAGAAGAATAAAAAGAGAGTGTGATGATATGAAATCAAAGAAGGATAATTCCATATCTTGGGATGAACCACAAAAGAGTTGGGAAGAAGGACCTATGGAAGTTGTTAGTGAAATTGATGAGTCTGAAGCATTAAATCGTAAATTAGAAGAAATGGAACAACGTTCTGAACAAGAAGAACCGCAAGAAACGGGATTTGATTTGCTACATGACGATTCTCCTTTGATAAAGTATGCAGATCAAGAGGAATCTAAAAAGATGACCATGCGTCAATTAAAGGATATCTTTGATTCTGCATCGGATAATGTCAAAGAAGCTACAATCATTTTTAATAAAAACATTGAAATGAAGAAATCCTTAGAAGATCAGTTTTTAAGATTAAAGCAAGCTGAAGCCCTGCAGGAACAAAAGCGCCAAGAAAATATCAAATTAATCAACGAATATAAAGAAGAGGCTCTTGCCGATTTAAATGATCAAAAAGATCGATTAGAACAAGATCGTAATCAGCTAAAATTGTCGGAAACAGTCTTAGAACGTGAAAAGGAAAAATTTGAGAAACGGAAACAAAGTGAAATGGAAGAATTTGAAAGTATGAAAAAAGAGCATGAAGCTTGGTTAGCCGAAGAAAAGGATAAATTAAAAGAACGTGAACTAGAACTTCAAGAGAGCTGGAAAAAAATAGAAGAAGAAAAGCAAAAACTTGAAGAAGACCGAGCTCAATATCTTGTTGACAAAGAAGAACTAGCAAACAGTTTAATGAAATTTAATCAATTAGTTGGTGATTTCACTGTCGGAATTGATCGTTTTAATATAGAATAATCAGGGACTTCCCTGGTTTTTTATAAGGAGGAATATGAAGAAGTTTAAACTAGCCCATCTATCAGATATTCATTTTTCAAGGATATTTCCAAGAAAATTATTTTATACAATCTATAATAATTTAAAAGATATAAAACCTGATTATATTTGTATCACAGGAGATATGATTGATCAGGCTACTGTAATAGAAAAAGAAACTTATCAAAATGAATTAAAATATTGGTTGAATAAATATAGTGAGATTGCTCCAGTTATTATTAGTCTTGGAAACCATGATGTATCAGTATATAACGGAAGAAATTATGAAGAGCGATATCACAGAGAATGGTTTAAAAGTTTAAATGATATTGCAGGAGTTCATTTTCTAGATAATGAAGAATATGTTCCAAACACAGATATTTCTTTTTATGGATTAACGATACCATTTAAACACTATAAAGAAAAGGAAAAGAACAGTCTGATATTACCTGAATCTGATTGGAGAGGGGAAGGGTATCGCGTTTTACTAATGCACTCCCCACAACAATGCTTACAGGAATCCGTTTTAAATCAAAACAGATTATTGATAAAATCTGATTTGATATTATCAGGTCATATGCATAGGGGATTAACACCATATTTTTTAAATAAAATTGTTTCTGACAATATGGGAATTGTCAGTCCACAAAAAACATTTTTTATAAAATATGCAAGAGGTATTATAAAAAAAGAAATGAAAGAGAAAACAATCACACTCGTAATTTCAGGAGGAATTATTAAGTTGTCTGAAACAGCACCCAAACTCTTTCATAAGTTGAATCGTTTCTTTGATCCAGAAATAACCATGATAGAGATAGATGAGAAAAGACTGGTGAAAGCCAATGATATTTTCTTAAAATAGTGATATCCTTGACAATAATCTACAAAATACGGTAAACTAGAAATATAGAAACTAGGTGATAGTATGTCTTACAGAAAACAATTTTGTAATGAAAGAAGTATTACTTGCTTAGATTTTAACAAAAAAAGGAAGAAAAAGATTGATCGAGATAATAGTCAATCTTTTTCTGGTTTTACATTAGTAGAATTACTAGCTGTAATCGTAATATTATCAGTAATTGCTTTAATTACAACCCCAATCGTGTTAAGTCAGATTGAACAAGCCAAAAAAGGTGGTTTTGTTACAAGTGCGAAAAATGTACTAGATGCCGCCGATATCTATGTTAGTAATGATAATTTAATTGATCCAAATGGATCAGATGTAAAAATACTAGAAATTAAGAATAAAGAGAAAGTAACAGGATTAGTCTTTCAAAATAAAGATGCAGAATATGTCCTAAAGGATTTCACCGATGGAAACTATTGTGCTTCAGGTCCTAGAAATGACCTCATCGTAAGAAAAGGAGACTGTACTGGAGAAACCGATCTATATGCCAGTCTTTCTTTATCCATCAAAGAGAAGACAACGAGAAAGATAACGGTTTTGGCTACGGCGAGTGATGATACGGGAATTAGTGGCTATGCTTACTGTGTGGCTGACTGTGAGAATGAGGCAAACTGGAAGACTAGTAAGAATAGTGAATATACGTTTGATTCTCTAAAGTATAGTAAGAAATATGAGATCCATGTCCGGGTAATCAATCGAATCGATAAAGTAACGGAAAAAGTAATCGAAGTTGTAACCGATACCTTACCAACAGCAACCTATGCGATAGCCGAAAGTGGATGGACGAAGAGTAAGACCGTAACGATTACCTATCCCAATCAGGTAGAAAATTATCTCATTATTCATAGTGGGATAGCAAAGATCAGTGGTGAAATCGTAACGGTTGGCGAGAGAAGAAAGATCAGTGGAACAAGTGCCGAAGTCATCTTTGAAACAAATGGAACGATTGAAGCGATTACCAGTGATGGATACAATGAAGCAAGTCCATCAACCTTAACGATTAGTCAAGTCGATCCAACCAGTCCAACAAGTGTCAGTGTAGGAATTGGAACGGTGACGAGTAAGAGTATTCAAGTCATCGCAAATGGAGTCGATAATGAATCAGGAATCGCCAAATATGAATTCCAAGTGAATAATGGTTCTTGGATTGATANNAAGCAACAACGACAATCGTAACCCCAAGTTATGGTGTAAGTCCAAGTGGGTGGGCAAAGAGTAAGACCGCAACCATCACTTATCAAAGCGGCTATACGAATCAGTTCCGAGTACTATCTGGAAGTGCAACCTATAATGGAACCGCAGTTACCAATAATACTTGGATCACCATCAGTGGAACGAGTGCAGGAATTGTATTTAATAGTAATGGAACGATTGAAGCAAGAAGTACCGATGGAATTAATACGGTCACTTCATCCACTTTAACGATTTCACAAATTGATACGACAGCCCCAGTGGTAAACAGTTTAAATATCACATCGACAAATGGAAGTTACAATGCCTTAACTACAACGATCACCTCGAATGTAACGGACAACTCCGGAGCAAGTAAGCAGATGTATATCAGTAATACAGGATATGAGACTGGAGGATCATGGGAAGCTTACAGTACCAGTAAGTCATGGAATGTCGGAGGAAGTCTCAATGGAGGAACGAGAACGATCTACATTACTTACATGGATCAAGCAGGAAACAAGATCAATAGAACGATGACCTATACTGTTTACTATGAGTGTGGAAGTGGAAATACTACCACCAGTTATGGAGGATGGGGAAGTTGTAGCACCAGTTGTGGAGGAGGAATCCAAAACCGAAGTGTCACAGTAACAGACAATAAGACTGGAAGGACCTGTTCTAGTTCAACTGGCAGTCAATCTTGTAATACCCAAGATTGTTGTAGTTCGACTACGGATTATCAATGGGATGCATGGGGGTCTTGTAGTGCCTCTTGTGGAGGAGGAGTACAATATCGCAATGTCCATAGGAAATCGAATTATAATGGCTCTTACTGTGGAAGTTATCAGCAATCACAAAGCTGTAACACACAAAGCTGTGGAACATTCTTAATTAATGGATCTGATTTGGGTATCAGTGGTGGATGGAGTAATTATACTTATCATAGTTCATCGGGCGGAGCGTGGAGTTTACAAGCTAATGTTGAAACTACTTCTGCAGGACTACATGTCTATATGCATTGTACAACATCCTATGGTACAGGATTATTATTAGTAACAAATAATAAAATTGATTTTTCTAAATATACAAAGATGATAATACAATATAAAACGGATTATTACTCAGGATGGCAATTTGGGCAATATAAGTATAGTGCTACTGCAGGAACTTATTCTCGTAACCCACCTACGAATACCAGTACTTTAATTAGTTTGCAATCATATAAAACCTTCTATTTAGCAACTACTCAATCAACTATCCAAACAGCGGAGTTAGATATTTCAAATATAACTAGTACAACATATGGGGCCTTAAATATAAAAATGTCAGCTAACGTAGATGAGGAAGGTCCGGAAACTATGGATTTCACAATAATTAAAATTCAATTACAGTAGCAAAAATAATAAAAAAAAGAAAAGGTGAGTGCGATAAAATATATTTCATCTTTTTCTTTTGAAATAATAAAATCCTGCTAAAAACTCATTGACTCATAAAGATATTTGTGCTATTATTTATTCAGGCACACATAAGTGTTTTTTATTTGAACAAAAACACATAATATGAATAGAGGGTGTTAAAATGAAGAAAATCGCACGATTTTTAGTTGGTGTCAAAAGTGAACTTAGAAAAGTTCGATGGCCTAAAAAGAAAGAAATGGTTATTTACTCACTTGCAACAATCTCATTTATCCTATTTTTTGGAATCTTTTTTGGGGGATTAGATTTTATTCTAGCTTCCATTAAGACTTTGGTGAAATAATGCAGAAAGAATGGTATGTAGTAAATACTTATTCAGGGCATGAGAATAAGGTAAAAGAAAAGTTAGAGATGCGTGCAAGCAGCATGGGAATGGAAGATTACATTTATCGTGTAGTTGTTCCAGAACAGACGGAAATTGAGATTAAAGATGGCGTTAAAAAGGAAAAATTAAAGAAAATGTTTCCTGGTTATATCTTAGTTGAAATGGTTATGAATGATGAAGCTTGGTTTATTGTTCGTAATACCCCAGGGGTTACTGGATTTATCGGATCATCTGGTAAAGGAGCGAAACCTTTCCCATTAACTCCTCAAGAAGTAGATAAAATTCTAGGAAGTATGGGAATGAGCCGCCTTGAAATTGGCAACAATTTAAATATTGGCGATATGGTTAAAGTTGTTGGAGGTCCATTTGCCAATATGTTTGGTAAGATTAAATCAATTGATATGGAAAAACAACAATTGGAAGTTTCCCTTGATCTATTCGGACAAGAAACAATTGTCGAATTAAATTTAACAGAGATTGAAAGAATGTAATATATTTCAGTTTCGCTAGAAAAATAAACAAAAATACAAAAAGAGATGTTTACAAAGCTTTAAAAGTGTGTTATCATGATTTCGCTATATATTTTATATAGGTTAAGTGGGAGCGCGGATTGAAGCATTAGAACCACTCGCGAAAAAAATATAGGAGGTGTTTTTCGTGGCAAAGAAAAAAATTACGAAAATTGTAAAATTACAAGTCCCTGCAGGAAAAGCAACACCAGCTCCTCCAGTCGGAACAGTTTTAGGACCAACTGGAATTAATTTGCAAGAATTTGTAACAAAATATAATGACGCAACAAGAGACAGAATGGGAGATATTTTACCAGTTGAACTTACGATTTTTGAAGATCGTACATTCACATTTGTAATCAAAACTCCACCGACTGCTTTCTTAGTTAAGAAAGTAACAGGCATTAAAAAAGGATCTGTAAAAGGTTCAAAAGATGTTGTTGGAAAATTAACACAAGCTCAATTAAAAGAAATTGCAGAAATCAAATTGCCAGACTTAAACGCATATACAGTAGAAGATGCAATGAAAATCGTTGCAGGAACTGCCAAAAATATGGGTGTTGAAGTAGAAGGCGAATAAGAAACACAAACATATAGGTTATACCTATGTGGGAGGAAAAATCCGCATATACCACATAAGGAGGTTTAAAAAATGAAAAAAGGAAAAAAATATGTTGAAGCTTCAAGTAAAGTTGAAAAAAACAAACTATACACAAAAGAAGAAGCAATTCGTTTAGCAAAAGAAACATCAACTGCTAGTTTTGATGCATCAGTAGAACTTGCTATGCGTTTAAATCTAGATACAAAAAAAGCCGACCAACAATTAAGAGGAGCTATCGTTCTTCCTAATGGAACAGGTAAAACCAAAAAAGTATTAGTAATCGCTAAAGGTGAGGCTGCCAAAGCTGCAAAAGAAGCTGGAGCTGACTATGTTGGTGACGTTGATATGCTTGACAAAATCGAAAAAGAAAATTGGTTTGATTTCGATACGATGATTGCAACTCCAGATATGATGCCAGCTTTAGGTAAAATTGGTAAAATCCTAGGACCAAAAGGATTAATGCCAAATCCTAAAACAGGAACAGTTACAATGGATACAAAAAAAGCTGTTGAAGAAGTTAAAAAAGGACGTGTAGAATATCGTACAGATAGTTATGGTAATGTTCACGTACTTATCGGTAAAGTATCTTTTGATGAAGATAAATTAGTTGAGAACTTAAACGCTTTCGTATCATTAATTGTAAAATCTAAACCATCTGTTGTAAAAGGGAAATATGTTTTAAATATTTCAGTTGCATCAACAATGGGTCCTGGAATTAAAATTGATACAAATAGCTTTGACAACTAGAATCAATTATGTTATAATGAATACGTTTTGAAGAAATGTACCGTAGACAGTAGGTGTAAGAAATCTTACTTAATTTCCTACCGAGGGACTTTTTATAAAAGTCTTTTAGAGAGCTCTTACGGTATCCGTGGGAGCTTTTTACGGATCAAACAGAATAAGGAGGTGCTTACATGGCAAACCAAAAGATCATCGAAAAGAAACAAACAATCGTTGAAGAGATCGCTGGCAAAATGAAGGAAGCTGCATCAATCGTTTTCTTTGAGTATCGTGGGTTAACTGTTACAGAAACAAATGAACTTAGAAGAAAATTAAGAGAGAGCGGATCTGAATATAAAGTTTATAAAAATACTTTAGCGCAACGTGCTCTTAACGAGATTAACATCAACTTAGACGATGAAATGAATGGACCAAAAGCGATCGCTTTCAGTAGTGATGCAATTGCTCCAATCAAAGTGCTTAGTGATTTTGCAAAAGAACACCAAGCATTAGAATTAAAAGTAGGTATTGTTGATGGCGAAGTAGCTGACTCAAAAATGTTAGCAAGCTTAGCAGCTATCCCTTCAAGAGAAGGATTACTTACAATGTTTGCAAGTGGATTACTTGCAATCCCAAAAGACTTTGCTATTTGCTTAGACTTGCATAGTAAAAATTTAGAAGAAAATTAATTTGAGGAGGAATATATTATGGCAAAATTAAGTGCAAAAGAAATTATTGATTCTTTAAAAGAAATGACTCTTTTAGAAATCAAAGAAGTAGTAGATTTAATGAAAGAAGAATTTGGTGTAGATCCAAGTAGTGTAGCTGTTGCTGCTGCTCCAGCTGCTGCTGTTGATGAAGGACCAAGCACAGTTAATGTTGAATTAAAAGACTGTGGTGCTAACAAAATCGCAGTTATCAAAATCGTTCGTGAAATGACTGGTCTTGGACTAAAAGAAGCAAAAGACTTAGCTGATAACGGTGGAGTTATTAAAGAAGGCGTTGCTATTGAAGAAGCTAACGAAATTAAAGCTAAATTCGAAGAAGCTGGCGCTACTATCGAATTAAAATAATTGAGATAAACAGATATTAAGCCTATACAAATTTGTATGGGCTTTCACTGTTTCTATGAAATGATGTATTTTTAAAAAATGGTTTAAAGTCTTTTTATGATTTTTGAATAATTTTTTAAGGATAATTCATTTTTATAGGATAAAGAGATTGGTGGAAGAGTTATGGCACATTATTTTGAAAACGATGATACATTAAGAAGAAACGAAATGAAACACTTAGTTCAAATAAAAGGACATGATTTTTCTTTTTGGACCGACTCAGGAGTCTTTTCGAAAAAAGGTCTCGATTTTGGAACAAGGACGTTGTTGGATGCATTTTTGGAAGAAAATCGTAGTGGCAATGTTCTAGACTTCGGCTGTGGATATGGTCCGATTGGAATTGCTATATCAGCTTTAACCGATAGCATCGTTACCATGATTGATATCAATCAGAGGAGTATCGAAATGGCGAAAAAGAATGCCATCCAAAATAATGTGTCTGTTACCATCAAAGAAAGTAACTTTTATGAGAATATTGAAAGTACTTATGACTATATTGTTACGAATCCTCCAATAAGAGTTGGAAAAGAATCTTTATATCATATTTTAATAAATGCGAAAGATTATTTAAACGACGGTGGAGAGCTTTGGTTTGTAATTCACAAAGATCAAGGTGCGAAAACGACAGCACGAGATATGGAAACGTATTATCATGTTGAAATAGTAACGAAAAATAAAGGATTTTATATTATTCGATGTAAGAAAAAGTAGAATCTTGTCGATACAATTGATAAAAATATAATATTTGTCCATATTTTCTATGAAAGAATTGACAATTTGATATATTATTGATAAAATTAGAAATTGATACATGCGCTTATTTTTAAGTCTGTGTAATGCTTTAATTATAGTAATAGGGGTGAAAGAGTGGCTTATAAAGTTGAAAAAATGGGAGATTACCGTACAAGAAGAAATTATGGTAAAACCAAAAATGCAATTGAGTTAAATAACTTGTTAGAAATCCAAAAGAAATCATACGATTGGTTCATTACAGAAGGAATCAAAGAGGTAATTGATGATATTTCACCAGTAGAAAGCTTTACTGGAAATTTGTCGTTGGAATTTGGGGAATATTCGTTTGAAAAACCACGTTATTCCATTAAAGGTTGTAAGGAGCGCTATGCGACTTACGCAGCCCCTTTAAAAATAGAAGCTCGTCTTTTTAATCATGAAACAGGAGAAGTAAAAGAACAAGAAATCTATCTTGGAGATATGCCTGTTATGACCGAAAGTGGAACATTTATTATCAATGGAGCAGAACGTGTAATCGTTTCTCAATTAGTGCGTTCACCATCTGTTTATTTCGGAAAAGAGATAGATAAAAATGGACGTCTATCGATTACTTCTCAAGTAATCCCAACTAGAGGAACATGGCTTGAATACGAAACGGATGCTAGAGATATTATCTATGTTCGTATTGATCGTACTAGAAAAGTACCAATTACGACATTACTTCGTGCCATTGGACTTTCAAGTGATGATGAAATTGTTGAAGTATTTGGTAGAAATGATAGTCTTGAACATACTTTAGCAAAAGACACAACGAAGAATACCGATGAAGCTTTAATTGATATTCATTCTAAATTAAGACCTGGAGAGCCTTCAACATTCGAAAGTGCGAAAAACCAATTAGTAACACGTTTCTTCGATGCTTTCCGTTATGATTTAGCAAAAGTCGGACGTTATAAATTCAATAAAAAACTAAATGTAATCGATCGGCTACTCGGTTGCACTTTGGCTGAAAACATCACTGTTCAGGGTGAAGTTATCGCCGAAGCAGGAACGATTGTAACCAAAGATGTTTTAGAGAAGCTAAGACCTGTTTTCGCATCTGGTTACGGTCTTAAAGAAGTAAAAATTAATGAGGAACTTGATAGTTATAATAAAGTTCAAATTGTCAGCGTTTATTCTAAGAAAGATTCTAGTCGTATCGTTAAGATTATCGGTAATGATCAGTCAACAGATATTAAACGATTAACAATTTCAGATATTTATGCATCTGTTTCTTACTATTTAAATTTAATGGATGGAATTGGAAATATCGATGAAATTGACCATTTGTCAAATCGTCGTGTTCGTCAAGTTGGAGAACTTTTACAAAATCAATTCCGTATTGGTGTGAGCCGTATTGAACGTGTTATTCGCGATCGCATGAGTACACAAGAAATTACTGAAGTAACACCAAAAACATTAATTAATATTCGACCACTTACTGCTGCTATTAAAGAATTCTTCGGTAGTAGTCAGTTATCACAATTCATGGATCAAACCAATCCAGTAGCCGAGTTAACAAACAAAAGACGTCTATCGTCTTTAGGACCTGGTGGATTATCTCGTGATCGTGCTGGAATGGAAGTACGTGACGTTAACCCATCACACTATGGTCGTATTTGTCCAATCGAATCTCCAGAAGGACCAAACATTGGACTTATTACTTCACTTGCTAGTTATGCACGCATTAACGATTATGGATTTATTATGACTCCATACCGTCGTGTAAAAGACTCTGTATTAACAGATGAAATTGAATACATGACAGCAGATGAAGAATTAGAATACTATATTTCACAAGCGACAGTGGAAATCGATGAAAATGGAAAAATTGTTCCAGAACGAGTTTCTGTTCGTTACCGTGGAGATAATATTATTATTGAAACAAATCAAGTAGATTTTATGGATGTTTCACCTCAACAAGTTGTATCAATTACAACACAGGGAATTCCATTCCTTGAACACGATGATGGAAAAAGAACATTGATGGGTGCCAACATGCAACGTCAAGCTATTCCATTATTAAAAGCAGAATCACCACGCGTTGGAACAGGTGTAGAAGCAATTGCTGCACGTGATTCAGGAGCAGTTGTAATCTGTAAAGCAGATGGTATCGTCGATTATGTCGATGCACGAAAAATTATCGTTAAAACAGTAGCTGGTATGGATACTTACTACTTAAATGGATATGAGCGAAGCAATGCTGGAACATGTTACCATCAAGTACCGATTGTTAAAAAAGGTGATACTGTTAAAAGAGATCAGGTAATAGGGGACGGACCATCAACTGATATGGGTGAGATGGCCCTAGGTAAAAACGTTACTGTAGCCTTCATGAACTTTAACGGATATAACTATGAAGATGCTGTTATCTTAAATGAAAGATTAGTAAAAGATGACGTTTATACTTCAATTCATATTGAAGATTACCAAATCGAATGCCGTGATACAAAATTAGGACCAGAAGAATTTACACGTGATATTCCAAATATCAGTGAAGAAGCACGTAAAAATTTGGATGAGAACGGTATTGTACGTATTGGTACAGAAGTAAAAGATGATGATATCCTAGTTGGTAAAGTTACTCCAAAAGGAATGGCTGAACTAACCAGTGAAGAAAAATTACTACATGCCATTTTTGGTGAAAAAACAAGAGAAGTAAGAGATACATCACTTCGTGTTCCACACGGTGGAGAAGGAATTGTTCACGATGTAAAAGTATTCACAAAAGAAGATTCAGATGAACTTCCAGCTGGTGTTTCAAAAATTGTACGTGTATACATTGCTCAAAAACGTAAAATTAGCGTTGGAGATAAAATGGCAGGACGTCATGGTAATAAAGGTGTAATTTCATTAGTACTACCAGAAGAAGATATGCCATACTTACCAAATGGACAACCAGTAGATATTCTACTTAATCCACTTGGTGTACCATCACGTATGAATATTGGACAGATTCTTGAAATGCATTTAGGAATGGCCGCTGAAAAACTTGGTATATATGTAGCAACTCCAGTATTTGATGGAGCTACAAGAAAAGAAATTATCGATGCTTTAAAAGAAGCAGGATTAGATGAAGATGGAAAAGCAGTATTATACGATGGACGTACGGGAGAAGCTTTCGATAACCGTGTCAGTGTTGGGGTCATGTATATGATTAAACTTCACCACATGGTTGATGATAAATTACATGCACGTTCAACTGGTCCATATTCATTAGTAACACAACAGCCTCTTGGAGGAAAAGCACAGTTCGGTGGACAGAGATTTGGAGAAATGGAAGTTTGGGCACTTTATGCTTATGGTGCAGCCCATGTTCTTCAAGAAATGATTACGATAAAATCAGATGATGTTGTCGGACGTGTAAAAGTTTACGAAGCACTAGTAAAAGGAACACCACTACCAAACTCTGGAGTTCCAGAATCATTCCGCGTGCTTATGAAAGAATTCCAAGCACTTGGATTAAATATTCAGGTTTTGAATCAAGATCAAGAATATATTGATTTAAAACAATTAGAAGAAAAAGAAGAAGAAAATTTCTTATCAGCCGACGAATTTGAAAAAACGGAAGAAGTTTTACCAGAACCAGAAATTGAAGAAGAAATCGAAGATGATGGTTTTTCAGATGATGAGTTTAATGAAGACGATCTATTAGAAGAATTCGAGGATGAATTAGAAGACATGGATATGGAAGGGGATGAGTAATCATGGATGCGAATTACTTTGAAGGGCTAAGGATATCAATAGCCTCTCCAGAAGATATCCGTGGTTGGTCTCATGGAGAAGTAAAAAAAGCTGAGACCATCAATTACCGTACCTTAAAACCAGAAAGAGATGGACTTTTCTGTGAAAAGATCTTCGGACCTACAAAAGATTATGAATGTTCTTGTGGTAAATACAAACGTCTACGCTATAAGAATATCGTTTGTGATCGTTGTGGGGTTGAAGTTACCCGTTCAAAAGTCAGAAGAGAACGTATGGGACATATCGAGTTAGCCACTCCGGTATCACATATCTGGTTCTTTAAAGGTATTCCTTCAAGAATGGGACTTGTCCTTGACATGTCCCCTCGTGATCTTGAAGAAGTTCTTTACTTTGTTTCTTACGTTGTTCTAGATCCAGGTCCAGCACCTTTAGAAAAAAAGCAAACAATCAGTGATAAAGAATATCGTGCATACTATGAAAAATATGGAAATACATTCCGTGTTGGCATGGGTGCAGAAGCAATTAAAGAATTATTAGGACAAGTTGATATTGCTAAAGAAGTTGATGAAATTAAAAAAGAAATCGAAGCAATTAAAGATTCAGCGAGTCAAAAACGAATTCGTTTAATTAAACGATTAGATGTATTAAATGCATTCTTAGAATCTGGAAATAAACCAGAATGGATGATTTTAGATGCACTTCCAGTAATACCTCCAGAATTACGTCCAATGATTCAATTGGATGGTGGACGTTTTGCGACAAGTGACTTAAACGATTTATATCGTCGAGTAATTAATCGTAATAATCGTCTTAAAAAATTAATGGATCTTGGAGCTCCAAGTATCATTATCCAAAATGAAAAACGTATGCTTCAAGAAGCTGTCGATGCATTATTCGATAATGGTCGTCGTGGAAGAAACATTACAGGAGCTGGAAATAGACCTCTTAAATCACTTTCTAGCATGTTAAAAGGAAAACAAGGACGTTTCCGTCAAAACTTACTTGGAAAACGTGTTGACTATTCAGGACGTTCTGTTATCGTCGTTGGGCCAAGCCTTAAAATGTATGAATGTGGTGTGCCAAAAGAAATGGCTTTAGAGCTATTTAAACCACATGTTATTAATGGATTAGTAAGCAAAGGAATTGCTTCCAATATCAAAGCTGCAAAACGTATGATTGAAAATCAGGACGAACGCGTATGGGATATCGTTGAGGAAAAGATCAAAGAGCATCCAGTTATGTTAAACCGTGCTCCAACACTACATAGACTTGGTATTCAAGCCTTTGAACCAAAATTAATCGGTGGTAGAGCAATTCGTCTACATCCACTTGTATGTGCTGCCTTCAATGCAGACTTTGATGGAGACCAGATGGCGGTACACGTTCCAATTAGTGAAGAAGCCCAAGCAGAAGCGAGAATCTTAATGCTTGGTGCGAATAATATCTTGTCACCAAAAGATGGGCAACCAATTGTTACACCAGGACAGGATATGATTTTAGGAAACTACTATATTACTATGGAAAATGCTTCTGAAGAAGGAGAAGGTAGAGTTTTCAAAGATCCAAATGAAGTTTTAATGGCATACGAAAGAAGAGAAATTACTCTTCACACACGGATTGCTGTAGCTGTAAAAGGATTTAGACACAAACTATTCCCAGAAGAATACATGGATCAATATTTAGTAACAACTGCTGGTAAGATTAAATTTAACGAAATCTTCCCAGATAGTTTCCAATATATCAACGATGGAACAGCAGAAAATATTGAAGGACTCACTCCAAAAAAATATTTCTTACCAAAAGGAACTGATATTAAAACAGCGATTGCTGAACTTCCTATCGTTGCTCCATTTGGAAAGAAGATATTAACAAGATTAATCGCCCAAATTTATAAACGTTACCAAACGACTGAAACTTCTATCATGCTTGATAAGATGAAAGATTTGGGATTCCATTTCTCAACTTTATCTGGTATATCAATTGGGCTAGGAGATATTATTGAATCTACTAGAAAGCCAGGAATCTTAAAAGATGCTAGTGAAAAAGTTAATACGATTAATAAACAATATAAACGTGGATTAATTACAGAAGAGGAACGTTATAAAAGTGTTGTTCAAACATGGAACGGTGCGAAGGATAAAGTTGCCGAAGAGTGTGAAGAAATTATCGCTTCAAATCCAGAAAATCCAATTTCAATCATGATTAAATCTGGAGCTCGTGGTAACTTATCAAACTATAACCAGATGGCTGGTATGCGTGGACTTATGATGAAACCTACTGGTGAAGCTGTCGAAATTCCAATCACATCTTCATTTACAGAGGGTGCAGAAGTATCAGAGTTCTTCTTAGCAACTCACGGTTCTAGAAAAGGTGCCGTTGATACAGCCTTAAAAACAGCCGATGCAGGTTACTTAACAAGACGTCTAGTTGATGTATCACAAGATGTAATCGTCAAAGAAGAAGATTGTGGTACGGATGATGGTGTCGTTGTAGAAGCATTCCTAAATACAGATGGAACTGCAATTGAGACGTTAAAAGACCGTATCGTTGGTAGATACACCAATAAAAAGGTCATTCATCCTGAAACAAAAGAGGTTTTAGTTGATCGCAATGTTTATATTACTGAGCAGATGGCTGATAAGATTGTTGCAGCAGGAATTAAGAAAGTATCAATTCGTACGATCTTAACTTGTAAGAGTGATCATGGAGTTTGTACAAAATGTTATGGACGTAATTTAGCAACTGGTCAAATTGTTGAAATAGGAGAAGCTGTTGGTATTATGGCCGCTCAATCTATCGGTGAACCAGGAACACAGTTAACCATGAGAACAATTAACTCAGGTGGTGTTGCCGGAGACGATATTACACAGGGTCTTCCTCGTGTACAAGAGTTATTTGAAGCACGTAATCCAAAAGGTAAAGCAACTATTTCAGAAATTAACGGTGTTGTTTCTAATATTGAAGAAGAAAATGGTAAATTTGTTATTTCTGTTAAAAATGATATTGAAACAAGAGAACATACTTCAAACTATGGAGCAAAATTAGCTGTTTCTAAGGGAGAAGAAGTAATTGCTGGACAACGTTTAACTCATGGTGCAATCTCACCAAAAGAGTTACTAGTTGTTACAAATCCAATTACTGTTCAACAATATATCTTACTTGAAATTCAAAAAGTTTACCGTTCTCAAGGTGTTGATATCAGTGATAAGCACGTTGAGGTAATGGCAAAACGTATGATTTCAAAGATTAAAATTGTCAATTCTGGTGATAGTTATTTCTTACCAGGCACGATGATTAATATTAATGAATTTACAAATGTGAATAAAGAATTAATTCTAGAAGGCAAACGCCCTGCTACTGGACGACCAGTATTGCTTGGTATTACCAAAGCCTCTCTAGAAACAGATTCATTCTTGTCAGCAGCGTCATTCCAAGAGACAACTAGAATTCTAACAGATGCAGCTATTCATGGCCGTGTCGATCGTCTAGAAGGTCTTAAAGAGAATGTTATTATTGGAAAATTGATTCCAGCTGGTACTGGTGCGAAAAAGTATTGTAATGTTGATTATAAAATGGAAATTCCACTTACAACAGACGAACCCTTAGAAGCATTAGAACAAGAATTAATGGATTAGGAACTTGGAAAAGTTCCTTTTTTTTATTCTAAAACAGAATTAATTTAACCATATGTGTACAGATTATATTGGATTTGTTTGAAAGAACATTATTGTTATGTTATAATGTGAAAGAATAGGAGTGCTGAAGGTAAGCATACTAACTAGAGGAGTGGAGATATGAAAAAGGGATTTACATTAATCGAATTATTAGCTGTGATTGTTATACTTGCAATCATAGCACTTATAGCAACACCGATGATTTTAGGAGTCATTGATAGTGCCAAGAAGGGTGCAGCAGAAAGTAGTACTTATGGGTATATTGATGCGATTGAAAAATCAGA
>DICM01000027.1 GCA_002416285.1 Caryophanales bacterium UBA5026 | reverse complement strand
GAACTTGACAGGTACTAGTATCGATTCATACTATTTTTTAAATTTTTTAATTTTTCTTTCATTTGATTTGAATAGCCTAGGTGTGCTGCTAGAACAGATGCGACTTCTAAATCTTTTCGATTAATCCCTAGCCCCTTTTTTAAATAAGCTTCTATATCGGGATTTTCGAATAAAATCGTTCCTCTACCTGGCTGATAAGTAGTTCTCTTAGTATTTTTTAATTCTTCCTCACGAATAAAACAAATTTTGTTCGCGATATTTGAATCCATAGTGATCCTTCTTTCTGAAACTATATTTTATCATACAAAGAAAAAAAGTAAAGAAAAATATGATAAAATTTTTAACAAGTTTTCAGAAATATATGAGTGCTTAAATTATAAAAAAAAGATAGTAAATACTATCTTATGAAATGGCTACCACTTCAACACTATATTGCCCATTTGGACTTTCTACTGTTACGACATCTCCGATTGCTTTTCCCATAATAGCACGAGCAATTGGTGATTCATTGGAAATTTTATTTGCGAATGGGTCAGCTTCTCTACTACCAACGATAGAATATACTTCTGTGTCCCCATCTTCAACGTATTTAATTTTTACATTTGTTCCAATTGATACTTTATCTGTTTTTACCTCTTTAATGATAACAGCTTTTTCAATCATTGACTCTAAATCCATGATTCTACCTTCAACTTCAGCTTGTTCAGTACGAGCTGCATCGTATTCAGCATTTTCACTAAGGTCGCCTAAAGCACGTGCTTCTTTTAAAGCATTGATCACTTCAGGACGTCTTTCTACCTTTAAATAATTTAATTCTTCTTTCATTGAATTTAACCCTTCTTCGGTTAAATAAATTTCTTTTGTATCTGACATACTTTCACCTCTATTTGTTTTTCTAAAAGCTTACCAAATGATACTACGAATAATTCATTTTGTCAACTCTATTTCGTACGATCAATTCGGATCAAATCGTTTTCTTGGACTGAAAATCCAATCTTCATAAAAAACTTTTGCTGAGGATGTCTCACTACTTCAATAGGAGATTTCTCTTCATCATAAAGCTCTTTGACAATCATTTTCTTTACTTCTTTTTTAGGACCGAAGATTTCAATTTCATCCCCGATTTTTATATAGTTCCGTTGTTCGATAAAGGCCAGTTCATTATCTTCATCGTAGTCTAATATAACACCGAGAAAGTCTTGATTAGAAACTTCTACTCGTCCATTATAGTATCCAATTGATTCGTCGTTTTTAAAATTAAAAAATTGTGGTACAGAATCACGATTCGCACAATTCCTTAAAATATTTTCGTACGATTTATTATATTGATATGTATCAGGATTGTTACAGTATTCATCGATAGCTCTTCTATAAATATCGACAACTGTAGCAATATAGTAAATTGACCGCATTCTTCCTTCTATTTTAAAAGAAGTAATACCAAGATTAATCATTTCTGGAAGACAAGATAACATAGATAAATCTTTACTACAGAGCGTAAAATCATTTTCTCCAGATAACTCATTTCCATCCTCTTTTAATTGAAAATCCCATCTACAAATCTGACTACATCCACCACGATTGGCATCTCTTCCTGTTAGGAAGTTTGATAGTACACATCTACCACTAATTCCAGCACACATGGCACCGTGAATAAAACATTCAATATCAATCGGTACAGAATCGCGAATCGCTTTGATATCATCCTTGTTAACTTCTCTTCCAAGAACAATTCGTTTCACACCGTGCTTGTACCAAAATTCTGCTGCTTTTCGGTTCAATGTCGATTGTTGAGTAGATAGATGTATTTCTAAACCCGTCGTATCATGAACAATTTTAACAATTGCTGGATCACTTACAATTACCGCATCAACACCAACTTGTTCCAATTTTTTAACATATGATTCTACTTCATCAATCTCTCGATTATGCAACACAATATTAACTGTTACATGGACACGCTTTCCACGGTCATGAGCAAATTTACAACCCTCTTCTAATTCTTCAAATGTAAGATTTTTGGCATTAGCTCTTAGGCCTAATAATGGACCACCAGTGTAAACGGCATCAGCACCATATAAAATCGCCCATTTCAATTTTTCTAAATCGCCAGCTGGCGCTAAAAGTTCTGGTTTTTTAATCATACTTCTTCACCTTGTAAACCGTTTCTTTATAGAAGAAGCCTTTATCGACTGGTTCACATAAACTTTCTATTTGCTCTTCTCCATTCTGTGGTTGTTCTTTAAAAATTTCAAGAACACTTTTCATAGTATCCTCTTTTATTCCAAAACTATTCAACAAGATATAATCGATTCTATGATTCTCCATCCATTGATATTCCTGGTAACCATTCAAAATGTGACTACTATATATAATAGTCCCAAGAGAATCTTCTAATATTGGATAAGAGTATCCTTCTTTCTCTAGGCTATAGTGTATTCCTTTTTTTTCTAATCCAAAATGTTTAGAATAATTTGTAATAAATGGTCTTTTTGAAACAAACATGGGAAGATGACCAAATATCGTTACCATCAAAGACATATCTGTATTTTCGCGAATCATTTTAATTTCCTCTAAAGTAATTTCAGAAGATAAAGCGGTATATTTTACGCCTTGTTCTTTCCAAAACTCACATGTCGCATAATTCGTTGTACAATGTTCCTGACTCCATACCAAATTAATATCAAGACCCAATTCTTGTTTCAATTCTACTACTGCAATATCATAGAAAAATACACCTTGAATATGTATATTTGCTAATTGTTGAAGGATGTCTTTTAAAGGTTTTAAATCTTCTTCCTGCATATTTTTATTTAAGGAAATAAATAATTCTTTTTTTTCTTTTTCACAGAAACTAGAGATTTCTTCTAGTTCTTCTATCGTAACTGTTAAAGGTACAGTTACACTCATATCACGAATACCTATTAAAAACCCATCCACGTAAGCTGCTAAACTAGATAATTCTTTTGTACTCGGTAGTAATATTCGTTTCATGTTATCACCTAACTTCTATTTTTCATTTAATAATTTCTGAATAATTGCCACTAATTCTCTTCTATAAGAAGAATACTTTGGGTAATCTGATGGATATTCATCCACAAATTTCAATAATTCTTTTGGTTGAATCATAATATGTGTAAAATTTGCTTGTGTCTCATTTTCCGTAAGATTCATATTATTTGAATTAATTAATTGATTCGTTTGAATCTTAAAATAGTGCGTTTCATTGAGTCTATTACTTAAAATACCGTCATTGTCCCTTTTTGGATAATCTTTTAAATAATGCTGGATCGTAAGAAAATCTTCACATTGCTCCGGAGATACTTCTATTCCTGTTTCTTCCTGAATTTCCCGTATCAATCCCTGAATAATTTCTTCTCCATCATCAATTGTTCCACCAGGAAGCAAATAAATTTCATCATACTTTATTAAAATCATTTCACTCGCATCATTTATAATTACCGCTCGTGCCTTTACATATCGGTCCTCTATCATACTATCTTTTAATTGATAATCATTAAATACTATTGTTTCCATAAACCTCTCCTATTTGTCACATGTGCATTATAGCAAAAAAAATGAAAAAGGTCTACTTAGACCTTTACGTTTATTTATTTTTTCTGGTACTGACTCCAACACCATCACCAATATCATAAAAAATAGTAGTAAATTCCTCATTTGTTTTTAAGAAATCTAAATAATTTTGAATCTTTCGTACCATACTTCTTAGATTTTTACTTTCAATTTCTTCGGCATGACCAACTAAACCGTGAAATTTTAAATTATCTGTTACAATTATTCCCTTTTGATTCAGATTTTTTTTAAACTTCTCAAAAAACTTAGTATATTGACTTTTAGCAGCATCAATGAATATTAAATCAAACTTTTCTTCTAGTAAAACATCAAAAGCATCAGCTGTAATAACTCTAATACGATCACGCATTTCAGCCTTTTCAATATTTTTAAAAGCCTCTTGATAGCGGTTTTCATCCCTTTCAACTGTCACTACTTTAATTTCTGGATCAATAAGACACATATGAATTGCGGAATAACCAATTGCTGTTCCAATTTCTAAAACTGTTTTAATTTCTTTTTCTTTAATAAGATTGGTAAGAAATTCAATTCCCTCTTTTTCCATGATTGGGACATTTTGCTCATCCGCATATTGTTCCATCTCTTCTAATAAGTGAACCATAGACCCTCATCCTTTAATCTTTGTACAGTTGATGTATGCTGTGCACTCGTTTTACTGAAATATGTCTTTTTGTTTTTATCAGCAACAAAATAATAATAATCATGTTCTTTTGGTTCAATAGCTGCTTTAATCGATTCTAATCCAGGATTACAAATCGGCGATACAGGAAGCTTTCCAGTCATTTTCGCATTTCTTGTATTATAGGCATTGTAATCATCTAATTCCGATTGATATAAATCTCTTTCATGAACATCAACTTTAATTGCATAATAGGTGGTAACATCACTTCCTAAAGCCCACTTTGATTTCAAACGATTATAAAACACTCCTGCAACACCTGCTCTGTCGTCGCTATTAGCGGCTTCCATTTCAATGATTGATGCGAGAGTAAGCATCTCATGAAGCGTATAATTGCTCTTTTCAATCTCCGTCCGATAAGGTTCTATTTTCTTTCCAAACTCATCTAACATTGTCTCTAGAATTTCTTCAATACTCGCATCTTTTCGAATACGATACGTGTCTGGAAATAAATATCCCTCTAAAGAGTAGTAAATTTCTTTATTTTTAATTTCATCTGTTAGAAACCAATATTTTGAAATTAATTGATCTAAATAGGTTTGATTATTCAAAACATTATAGAAGTCTTCCTCTGTATAATTTGTGTTTTTTGCAATTAACGCAGCAACAGCGCGCATGTTTTTACCTTCTTTAAGTGTTAGTGTAAGATCGGTTGTAATTGAATTCCCGCTTAACGTTTTAATTAGGGTCGAAACGCTCATCGCTTTATTAACGTAATAAGTACCTTCTTTTAATCCTGTAGGTTTATGAATTTTAACATAAATCTTATAAGCGAAAGTAGAACGAATCAAACTGTTCTTTTTTAATGTTGTTGCAATCGAGGAAAATGTTGCATTCGCTGGTATTTCCAAAGAGATATCAGTCTTATCATTCGTTACACCAGAAAGTGCGAAATGATAAACACCATACGAAAGACTCGCTAATAGGAAAAGCAGAATGAAAAGTGCAACTAGAACTCGACCTTTTCTAATTTTTCTTTTTTTCATCGGTAAAAAACGAGCTATTCTTGCTCGTTTCCTCCTTCATTCATCATACGAGTTGCCTCTTCTTGTAATTCTGTTAAGATTGTCTCGATGATGTTCCACTCTTTTTCGGTTTCAATTGGTTCTAATTTCGTTTCATCTTTATCTGGTTCATAGATAGAAGCATATACTTTTGTATTTCCTTCTTCATCCACTGTATTATCAGTATAAACCATATAATTCTTTCCAGTTTCCTCAGATTCAAATGTAAATAATACCTCACACTCTACTTCTTTTCCTTCATCGTTAAATACGGTAAACGTCATTTTTTCTTCTTTCATGATTTCATCCCTTTCTTTTTATCTAAATAAGTTTGCAATATGATGTTAGCGGCGATACTATCGACCTTCTTCTTGCGTTTTTTTCTTGATAAATCTGCTTCTAGCAGATAATGTGTCGCTTCTACAGTCGATAAACGCTCATCTTGTAGAAATACAGGTACATTACAATACTCACTTAACATCTCTTTGAATTCTAAAGTAGTTTCTCCTCGTTCCCCAACGGTATTATTCATATTCTTTGGAAAACCAAGTACCATATATCCAACTTGATACTCTTCAATGAGTTTTTTTAGTTCAGGCAATAATATTTTATATTGTCCTTCTTCAAAGCGAATTGTTGTAAGCGCTGATGCAATCGTTTCTGTTGTATCACTCATTGAGATTCCTAGCGTTCTAGTTCCAAGATCTAATCCTAGTGCTCGCACTTAATCACTTCTCTCACTAACACCTCTAGTAATTTAATTCGATCAAACTGTAGAATTAATTTTCTAGCATTTTCATAACTAGTAATATATCCAGGATCCCCACTCATTAAATAGCCAACAATTTGATTAATTGGCTGATAGCCTCTTTTTTTCAGAATTTGAGCGACTTCTAAAATCGTTTCTAAGGCAAGAGCATCACTGAATTCATTTCGTTCGTACACTTTTGTTTCTTCCACTTTGATCACCTACTTTTGGAATACACTTTTATTGTATCATGAAACATTTTTTTTGACAATATCCGGTTACACATAACGTAAAAAAAGAGTCTAATGACTCTTACTTGAATACATAAGGATTTTCTTTCGTTCCATGTGTTCCACCCAAATTAGGATCAATCACAACTGTATTTTTAACTATAATTACAGGAAATAAAGAATAAGTAGCAGTATTTGGTGTAGCGGTTGCTAAAGCACCGTTGGTATTTACATACCAGATTTTAGATGTCCCATCATTATTTAATAACCATGCTCCACCGAAATTTGGATTACTAGCCATTAAGTTATATAGATAATTATCATTTCGACAAGATTCACTGACAGTAGTTTCACAAGTTTCGCTTAAAGAAGCATTCACATATTCAAATGGAGTTAACAACCCAATTTTTGATGTTACAATTGTTGTCTTTTCTAATCTTCTTAGATCATCAATATTATTAGTAGTATCGACAATACTTCCAACATTCCAAGAACCTGTCGGATATAGTTTTAAATTAAAGATTCCTGTTCCAATTTTCGTATTGATAGCACTAGTAGAACTATCATAATAACTCTCAAGTAAATTTAAAGCATTTGATGGAACCACATTCCCGTTACTATCTTTCGTTCCTAAAAATAAGATATTAGAGCCATTATCCCAAAAACTATTTGAAATAGACCGATCTTTTATTAATTTTATCGTGCGATCCACTTTATTAATACTTAAGATTCTCCATGTTTCCGTTCCAATTGTAACATAGTTATTAGCGTCAGTTCCTCTAAAATAATAAATACCAGTGTCTTCATAAAGCCCACTACCAGATGCAGTTAATGGATTGGTATTTAAAATTGTTTCAATAGCTGACAATGTGGCATGATCATTATTTTTGTTCCATTTATCACTGGTAAATTCATATACATATCCAGCTGTCGATAACGTACAAGTATTTTTCTTTTCACTTCCACTATACTCTTGATATGTATAGTTATAGCTTTTTTTATCCGTATCATAATGGATAATGATACAGCCATTCATTGCTGTTTTATCTTTTGGATTGGTAATTTCTTCCTTATCCAAATAAGATAAATCCTTCAACATCGAAATTGGTACATAGACATCATTTACATGCTCGGGATCTAGATCACTAATATGCTCTAAAGCCCATTTTTTTCCAGATTCTGTCAATTGAAAAACTTGGGTTTGATAGAGTTTTTCTTTTGAAGCTTTCATTGTTTTCGTAATAACAGGAAAAACGATTAGAGAAATAACCCCTAATATTACAATCACGGATAAAAGTTCTACTAATGTAAACCCTTTTTTCATACAACCACCTCTATTATTATTCTATCATACTTTCTTCCTTATAAACAACAAATTAAGTACAAGTTTGCTAACTATATACCGTTTTCAAAAAAATAATAATATTTGTAAAATACTAATTGTCTTACTATATAGAAAATGCTATAATGTATCTTGCGAATTTAAGATAAGTGGATTCTTAATTAAATACAGCAACCAGAATGGAGTAAAAATATGATGAACGAAATACTTTCCAATTATGCATCGCTTTTAGATTTCAAAATGTGGGTGCAAGCACTCGCTGATCCAAGCGCGATTGGTTTAGTCATATCTCTAATTTTACTAGAATGTCTACTGTCTACTGATAATGCACTAGTACTATCAGCATTTGTGAAGCCACTTCCAACGAACCAACAAAAAAAGGCCCTATTTTATGGTTTAATTGGAGCTTATACTTTCCGGTTTTTACTAATTGGGATTGGAACCTATCTTATTCATTTATCCTTTGTAAAAATATTAGGATCAATATATCTAGCTTTCATATCAATTCAATTTTTTTATAAAAAATACTATTTAAAAGAAAGTTCTGAGACGAATAAAAAAGAAAATAATCATGGTATTTTAGTAAAAATTTTCGGAACTTTCTGGGCAACTGTTATCAGCGTAGAGCTTATGGATTTAGTTTTTTCTATCGATAGTATTTTAGCGTCACTTGCTGTATCAGATGAAATATGGATTGTAATGCTCGGTGGTTTTATAGGAATTCTCTGTATGAGAGGAATTGCTAGTCTTATTATTAATTTGATGGATAGAATTCCCGAACTAGAGATAACTGCTTATATTTTGATTTTCTTTATTGCTATTAAAATGGGACTGACCTTATTTGCAATTGAAATTCCAACTACTATATTTTTAATATTTGTAGCAAGTGCTTTTTTAATAACATTCATAGTAAATTATCAGAATAAAAAGTTAATAAAACAGCATCAATAATGTTGTTTTTTATTGTTCTATTTTATATTGATATGTTATAATACGCTTGTCAGGGGGCATTTAAAATGACAGAAAACGAAATTTTAGAATTACAAAAAGAATGTGAAGCAAAAATTATAACAAAACAGGATCTTGCTTTATTAATTGAAGCAATCTATCAATTAAAAACAATTTTTGGAGAAAGATATTTCCATTATAAAGAACTTTCACACCTCGATTTTTTTCTGGATAAAGAAAGTCTTAAATATGATATGACCTATACCTTATTTACACGATTATTTAAAGATTTACGACAAGAGTTGATTGAAAACAACTTTCAAATCGGATTAAAGCCAAGAATAGCTGAAATAGATAATTTTCTTAATACCAATAGAAACGCAGCAAAAGAAGACAAAACATGGAGAAAGATAGACAGTGATTATAACAAAGTATGTGATTCCTATAAACGTATTCATCACCATATAAATAGAGAGGAAGCTGAGCTCAAAGAAGTTGACATGATTGACTTATTACTTGAAATAAATCAATATAGTAAAATTATTGAATTAATTATTGATGAAAAAGTCCCTAGGGAGCAAAAGGAAAGAATTCTTAAATTAATCATTGAAAAATATCCTAATAAAATAAGTGATATTTTTAAAACTATACCTAGTGATTATTATGATCCTAACTTAACAGATAAAGAAAATTTAAAGAGATTTAAAACAATTCTTCAGCAACCTATTAAATCGGCTTTATCAAATAAAGAATACAATGATTATATTGCCCGAAAGGCTATTAATAAAAATTCTAATTATTGCGATCAAATGAGGGAAGCAGATGCAAAAGTAAAGTTTTTAATAGAATATCAATTGATTGATATCAATCGATTATACTTTGAAATTAGTGATAATAAGTTGGTGACTCCAGCTGTAGTGAGCTACTGTCACTTATATTCTGATATTAGTAGTTTGGGAAAATTTTTATACAATTCTCTCGATTATGACAGAATCCCAGTTGATATCAGAGATGATTCCGATATATTCTTCTTCAATCATTGTTATAGTCACGACTCATTATTAGACTTTATCAAGCAACCAGCATTTCACTCAACCCCAGAAAAAGTAAATTTTATATTAAAATCAATATTAGAAAGTAATATAGAACAAGATATGGTAGAAAAAATTATTCAGACTTTATTACGTAAGACGAAAAAAGAGGACTACAAGGATGTACAAAAAACAATTAACAGTTTTTTCTATTTAATGAATCGTGAGAAAAAAATACTTCAACAGGATTTAACTAGTGTATTAAAACAAATAAGTTATGCTACCTCACAAAAAACAAAGAAAAAGGAACTGATTTAAAAAGAAACAATTAATGTTTCTTTTTTATAAAAAAAGTACGGTATAACCGTACTATGTTTCAGATTTACTTTTCACTTTAGGTTCTAAAGTTAAAACTATCGGGTTATTAATATCAATACCAGAACCAGCAGATATACTTTGTGAAATAACAAACCCATATCCTTCTTCTGTAAAAGGTTGACCTAATAAAGATAAATAGGAAACAGCTAATTCTCTACTCCAACCACTAAAATTTGGAATTGTATAATCAGTATCATTCGTTTTTAAAATAACTGTATCCCCTGGTACTAAAATTGTTCCAGCACTAGGATATTGATTTACAATTTTGTTCCCATTTCCTATTTTGGAAACAGAAATACCATTATCCGTTAAATTCTTAATAACATCCTCTACATTTTTACTTGTATAAGATGGAACCACATAATCTGGTATTTGAGTTGCTTCCTCTTGTTCTTTAAACATATTCTTATATTTCGCAATACTTACCATAGCTGATTTTACAGCGGTTGATATTCCTTTTGATTGTCCCAAAGATGGTCTTTTAATTGCTCCATAAATAATGATTTCCGGATTATCTTTTGGATACATTCCACTAAAAGAGAAAATATAATTATTTTTACCAGCTAAATATCCACCATTTACTGAGTCGTAGATTTCAGAGGTTCCTGTCTTACCGATAATATCATAACCATCAATCTTGTAATTATTACCAGTATTTCCTACATCTGTTCCATGAATAACATTGTACATTAATTCTTTTATCTTAGAAACTGTGGTGTTTTTAATCAGTTGTTCTGATTCCTCCACTTTGCGCTCATAAGTTATTTCTCCTGTATTAGGGTCTACTGTCTTTAAAATAATATGTGGTTTCAACATTTTTCCATCATTGGAAATTAAGGTAAGAGCTTGTAACATTTGGATTGGTGTAATTGTAATACCCTGACCAAAAGATGCGGTCGCGATTTCGACTGGATAAACAAAGTTAAGAGTACCAGCTTGTTCTCTTGGAAGCTCTATTCCAGTGGTTGTTCCAAAACCATATTTTTTTAAACAGGTATGAAGTTCTTTTCTTGAAAGATATTTTTGAACGATATTAACTGCGCCAACATTACTAGAAAACTCATATCCCTTATCATAAGTAATTGTTCCCCATCCAACATTGTTCCAGTCACTAATAATTTGACCACTAATATCGATCGTTCCTGATTGATAAGTGGCATTACCATCATAGTTACCCTTTTCCATTGCACACATATAAGTGAATGTTTTCATCGTCGATCCTGGTTCAATTGTATAGGATACTAAAGGATTTTCATAATTAGTAATATTTCTAATATTAGGATCGTATGATGGCGTCGATGCAGATCCCAGAATATCACCTGTTTTCGCATCCATAGCAATTAGGAACATCCATTCTGGAGTATAGATAGCGCTCTGCTCTTTTACCTCAGCTTCTAAAAAGCGTTGAATACTAGAATCAATTGTTAAATAAATATCTATTCCATTTTGTGCTGGTACGGATATTTCTTTCGTTCCTGGAATCTTGTAACCATTTTTATCACGTTGATATTCCAAATAACCATCGACTCCCTGTAATTGATCATTATATTTTGATTCAATTCCAAGTTCACCAGTAATTTGAGTCGTATTTACATTAACTCCATTTTCCTCTTTTGTTATTTCTTTTTCACGAGCATATCCGATAATATAAGAAGCAAAATCACCATTTGGATAGTTGCGTTTAGTTCCTTCTACAAAGTCTATTCCCGGAAGTTCAAGCGCTTCTATCTCATCTTTTTTAAGTTCGGTAATTCCTCTACCACCTGGACCTAGTTCTACTTGATAAACATTCTCCGTAGTTAATAATTTCTTTAAGTAATCCACTTCCATATTTAAAATAGGTGCTAATTTTTCGGCTGTCATATCGGTATCTTCTACATGCAGAGGTTTTTTACTTCCATTACTTCTTTTCGGATCTAGATAGGCGATTACTGTATAAGAACTAACGTTAACAGCTAATATTTTTTGATTGGAATCATAGATTGTTCCTCTGGTTGCAGATACTGTTTTCTTTACAGTATTTCTAGTAAGTGCGAATTTATCTAGATCTTTTCCATAAACACTTTGGGAAAGAGCTAGATAAGTAAGTTGAATATAAAGAAAAAGAATACAGAAGAAGAAAACACGAAAAGCAATCATAGGAGCTTTCCAAGTAGTTTTGTTTTCCTTTCTTGTATTCATAGTTTCACCTCATTAATCATTTACAACGATAATATTGTCGTTATTATAAGCGAGTCCCATTTCAGCAATTACTTCTTTTACCTTATCAAAAGAGGTTAATTCATTTACTTTCATCGTTAAACTTTCATTTTTTTTCTCTTGTGTGTTAATTTCATATTTTAATTGTTCAATATTCATGCTAAGACGTCCAACACCAGCACCACAGAATATTTTCATTACTAAAGTAAAACATAAAAAGAAGGCTGCTCCAACATAAAGTAGACGTTCTCCTTTGGTAATGCGCATTTTTCTTTGTTTTCTTTTCATATTATCCCTCTTTTACTCTTTCAATTACTCTTAGTGTTGCACTTCTGGCACGACGATTATCTTCTATTTCTTCACTGGTTGGCTCTATTGTTTTTACAATTTGAAAATGTGGTTGATATTCTTCTGGTATAACTGGTAATTTTTGAACCTCTTTTGAAATCATTGTTACTTCTTTATAGATTTGTTTACATATTCTATCTTCTAAAGAGTGAAAAGTGATAACACATATTCTACCACCAACTTCAAGAATATCTAATGCATCGCGTAATGCCTGTTCAAATACTTCTAATTCATGATTTACTTCGATACGGATGGCTTGAAAAACTTTTCTAGCAGGATGCTTTTCTCTTTTGTATTTTTCAGGTACACCAGTTTTTATAATTTCAACTAATTCTAAAGTAGTTTCAATTGGTTTGATCATTCTTGCCTGTTCTATTTTTCTAGCAATTGAAGGTGCGAATTTTTCTTCACCATATTTATAGAAAATAGAAACTAATTGTTCATAGGAATATTCATTAACAACATGGTAAGCAGATAACTCTTGATTTTGATCCATACGCATATCTAATGGTGCATCTTTATGAAAGCTAAACCCACGCTCATCTTCGTCTAATTGTGGAGAGGATACTCCAAGATCAAATAAGATTCCATTTACTTTTAAAACATCTCTGTTTTTTAATTCCTCTTTTAAGTGAACGAAATTACTGGGAATAATCGTAAAATTTGATGCGATTTGTTCTAATTTTTCTTTACTCGTCCCAATTGCTTCTGGATCTTGATCAAATGCATATAAATAACCGTTTGAAATTCTTTTTAAAATCTCGCTACTATGTCCTGCTCTTCCTAGCGTACAATCAACGATAATACTGTTTTCTTCTAAATTTAAAAATTCCAAACATTCTTTCAATAAAACACTTTGATGCATAAATTCTCCTATCAATTACCGAAGAGATGATCTGCTAAATCAGAGAATTGGTCTTCATTTTCTTCTAGCAGATTTTCCCAACTTTCTTTACTCCAAATTTCCAAACGATCATTTACTCCAATAATAATGCATTCCTTTTCTAAAGAAGCATAGCTTACAAGTGGTGATGAAATATTAATTCTACCTTGCTTATCAAATTCTTGTATAGTGGCACCAGATAGGAAAAATCTCATAAAATTACGGGCATCTTTAGTATTGGGTAATTCTTTATAATTTTGAATAATACGATTCCAGTCTTCTTGTTTATAAATAAACAAACAATGATCCATACCTCTTGTTACAATGAAGTGTTCCCCTAATTCCTCACGAATTTTCGATGGAATTGTTAAACGCCCTTTGTCATCAATTGTATGATGGTATTCCCCAATAAACATAATTTCACCCACTTATCCCCACTTTTATCCACTATCTACCACTATTTTACTATTTTAAGACTTCTTTGTAAAGGGATTTCCCTATAAAAGACAAAAAAACACAGGAATTATTCTGTGTTTACGTAAAAAGTGTTTTTTTGATTTTCATCATTTCATAATTGATACAATTGTACATCACGAGAGCGATGTTAACTTATCTCCATGCGATAAACTAAAAGCAACAATTTCAGCATTAGGCACATGACTAAATCAGATCATAATCATTTAATATCAATATTTTTGTATTCCTATCTTTTTATAGGAGCATTATTATTTTGCTCTCCAAAAAAAGTTCTTTCTAGAGATTCTTTATCTAACAACCACAGATCCTTATGTTCTAACAGAAACTGTGTCAACTGTAGAATTAAAACTGGTTGTTTTTCAAATCCTGATTCTATGTATTCATTGCGAATCTTTTCAATCATATCATAATAGATTTGTTTTTGAGGATATTTTTCTAATAAGAAAATGGAGTCAAAAGAGTCCACTAACTCATTCTTATGAAGCAAATTAGATATATCAATGACATATTCATAAACCTCTTGCAATGTTGATAAGGGCTTTTCTGGTTTATCCCAATCGTCTAGCAATTGAAGCGCAGTTTGATAACCCAATTCAGGTCTAACGCTTGCGATTGTTTCTGCTACACGAATTGCTTTCGTATGCGGATCATATTTTTTTTGTGGTAAAACAGAAGCATAAATATCATCAAATAATAATATTCTGGCTGGTTGTGCAAACTGTGTTGGGGATAGTTCGGCTTGATTAAGAACGTTCATAATAAAGAGTGATTTTTCTATAGGTTGATTTAAAAATTCTTCCTTTAAATGAACTGTCAATGTAGTATAAGTAAGAATATCGTCCCAATAATCTAAAACTTCATATTTATTTTCAAAGTCTGGTTTTGTAAACATACCAATCTGATCAAGAAATAAATTTATGAATTTTACAGAATTCGTTTCTCTCAAACAATCCCCGATAAATTGATGAAAATAGCCAAGCTTAACCTTATCTTCTATTTCCAACTCTGATTCCTCATGACTATAAAACAAATCAATTCTACTTTGTAGATCTTTTAAAAATGAGAATACTTCTATTTTACTACGTTTTGGTTTTTCAAACTTTATAATATCACTCATAGTAAGTCCCCTTTTTAATAAATATTAATACCTCTTCGATAGTTTTTGTAAAATCATCATAATTCACATTAAACCAATGAACTGGTAATTGATGGCGAAACCAAGTAAATTGTCTTTTCGCATATCTTCTACTATTCTGTTGAATATTTGAAATTGCTTCTGTTAAAGAAATAGTACCATCAAAATATGGAAATAATTCTTTATATCCAATTGGAGTTAGTACCGCTTTAGACCGAATATTAGAATCATATATTTTCTTTGCTTCTTCCAGTAATCCATTATCTACCATGGAAAAAACCCGTTGATTAATTCTATTATAAAGATTTTCACGTTCTGCTGTAAGACCTATAAAAATAACATCATAAATTGGACTGTCAGCTTTTTCCTTTTCACTCATCGGCTTATGATTTTGATAGTAGTAAGTAAGTGCCCTAATAATTCGCTTTCGATTATTAGGATGGATATCCGTGTTGGGATCAATTTTTCCTAGTTGCTGATACAATTCTTCTGTTGTTCCTTCTATTTCAATTTTAGATTCTTCCTTATCAAATTGATAATCATATAGTGCCGATTTTATATAAAGACCTGTTCCACCAACTAAAATAGGAACTCTTTTATTATGAATAATTTGGTCTATATATTTTCGGCAATCCTTTTGATAATTAAAAATGGAATAATCGGTAGTAATCTCCTCTTGATCAAACAAATAGTGAGGAATCCCTTCCTTCTCATCCTCCGTGACTTTTGCAGTAGCAATATCCATCCCTTTATAGATTTGCGTACTATCCGCATTAATAATCTCTCCATCTAATGCTTTGGCAAGTTCAACACTCAGTTTAGTCTTTCCAACACAAGTTGGACCAACAATTGCTATAACCATTATTGAATAAACATACTGTCACCAAACGAGAAAAAACGATACTCATTTTTAACAGCTTCCTTATAAGCATTCAAAATATGTTCTTTTCCGGCTAAAGCACTAACCAACATCACAAGGGTTGACTTGGGTAAATGGAAATTTGTAATTAAGGCATCAATGGCTTTAAATTTAAATCCCGGATAGATAAAGATATCTGTCCATCCACTACATTCCTCAAACATTCCATAAGCCTGATAGATAGTTTCTAACGTTCTAGTAGAAGTAGTTCCAACACTTATAATTCGTTTTCCTGCTTTTTTTGCTTCATTTAATAATTCTGAGCTTTCTTTAGACATTTGGTAAAATTCACTGTGCATTTTATGACTAGTGACATCTTCTACACTAACAGGTCTAAACGTTCCAAGTCCAACATGTAAGGTAACTGGAACAATGGTGACCCCCTTTGCCGTTAGCTGTTCTAATAGCTCTTTTGTAAAATGTAATCCCGCTGTTGGAGCCGCGGCGCTACCCTCTGCTTTGGCATAGACAGTTTGATAGCGATTTTTATCTTCCAGCTTTTCATGAATGTATGGTGGAAGTGGCATCTCACCCAATTTATCTAAAATTTCATATAAAATTCCACTATATTCCATTTTAAAAATGCGAATACCTTCTTCTCTTTCCTCAAGACAAGTAGCTTTTAAAATCCCTTCCCCAAACGAAATAACAGTTCCGACTTTAACACGTTTTGCTGGTTTCGTTAAACATTCCCAGATGTCATTACCAGTATCTTTTAGTAATAACAATTCAATTGCTGCATCTGTCTCTGCTTTTATACCATAAAGACGAGCCGGAATGACCTTTGTATCATTAATAACTAACACATCGTTAGAACCTAACATATCTACTAAATCATGAAAATGTCTATGATCTATGTCCCCAGTCTCTTTATTTAAAACCATCATTCTTGACTGATCGCGGTTTAGAATAGGTGTTTGAGCAATCAAGTATTCTGGTAATTCATAATCAAAATCATCTGTTTTCATACATACCTCTTTTCTTGTTATTAAAACAAAATACTTTATTATTGTAACATAAAAAAAGAGAAAAAGCACTTTCTCTTATAAATGAAATTGTTTAAAACAATACTGACAACTAGAAATTCTCTCCTCTTCTGTAACATAAGAAACTGCATCAAATTCATCATACATTAATTTTTGTAAATCTATACGTGTTCTTAAAGCATTAATTTTAGTAATAAAAGAAGGATCTGCTAGTAATCTATTTAGTAATATTGGTCGTGCTAGATATTCAAGATAAAGTGGTATTCTATTTTTAACATCATAAACATCACTGCTGATCATTTTTCCATTTCCTAGATAAAAACCTAGATTACAGCATCTATCATTATAAACAACACTATAAGAAAGACTTTGATCACTTCCAGAAAATGCCCAAACCTGATCTCTAGATACTTCTCCTTGATAATAATAATCTGTATGACTCGCTAAAAAGCCAGCGGGTAATAAATCCATGTTTTCATAACGATAACCATTTTCTAGCAACAGATTAAAATCTGCCAAATTCTCAAGGAAAGTATATTGTTTTCTCATATTTAAAATAGTTACTTGATTAATTTTATTCTGTTCTATTAATTTTTCTAGTTCCACTCTATATGTCGTTAAAATAGTTATATCTTCAGCAATTACTTGTCTATCTGGATTATATAAACGTTGCATATATATTCCTCCTTTTTTGAACAGAATATATTCTAACACTTTTTAAAAAGTTGTCAAATAGTAAATAAAACAATATTTACTTATTACGCTCTTTTCTAATCTTGTAAAACACTTTCTCTTGGTTAGTTGTAATAATTTGACTATTTCTTTTTGGCAAAAATTCGTATTGGGTTGTTAATTTACAATAATAGTATTGTAATTCTTCCATTAATGTTAGAGGTAATTCATCTTCGGGATCACAAGCTGCATAAGGAAGAAGCGAATTTATAATCAACATAAAACAATATTCTGTATTAATATTTTTTCCATTTTCCAAAACATAATCTAAATAAAGCTCGCAGTTCTCTTTACTTTCCATTAGATAATGGTGCAGTAATGTACGAGACAAAATCTGATGTGGGGAAGCATTGAAATCCGTTTTATGTTGAAAACTAATAACATTACCATCTCTATCAATAAAACCAGTTGGAAATGCCTGATCCACTTTTGCTAAATTTAAACATAATAGGGAATTTGATGAGAGTGACAACAAATAATCTTCTTCGGCTTTTGCTTTCAATGACCTTTTAATATATAATTTTTTCCCACAAGGAACACCATAGCTCTTTTCATTTAACAAAGGTTTTTTAATCTTATAGCCCATTTCGAATAGAACAAACTCACTTTCTTTTGAGAAACCACTTGGAATAAACCTAGCAAAACGCTCAAACTGATTTTTTTGTTGTTCACCTAATTTCTGATACTGTGAAACAATCTCTAAACATTTTTCTTTTAACTCATAATAATAAAGTTTTGTTTTGTCATCATCAGGTGCAATTAATTCAATCATACCTTTTTTCATAACATTCCTCCAAAGGAGCGTTATCATAACATAAAAAAAAGAATAAAGCAAATTCACTTTATTCTAGAATTATCCATAAAATCTTGTACAATTTGGTAATAAGGAAACTTTTCTGAAATATTATTAACGTATTTTTGAACTGTCGCTAACTCAAAATGTGGATTATATAATATTGTTCCATGTTGCTCATCATTTACCGCAACCTGCACATAGCCTAATCGATTACGGAAGTATCCATTAACTGTTTGGAAATATACAAACTGCTTTTTATAATCATCTAACAATTCAGGACTAACGAGTAACAATTGATTCAGTATCCTTTCAAACAGATCATCATGATGATTTTCTTCAGTAATATCCACCTCAATTTGATTTCCATTTGAATCGATAATCGAATTAATAGGTTTATTATAGTCGATAGGATGAATATTTACTGAGGTTCTATCCAACATCGGATAATAATAAATAGTATTCTTAAAATTTCTGATTTGCATATAAGAATAATTCAGAACATTGGCAATTTTCTTTCTGACTATTTTACCGTGGTCATAGTACCAAACAACATCCTGTTCTAATAGTGGATTAATCATAATATACCCTAATTTAGATAATACAAAATCAAAATATGGTTGAAAAAACGTATATTCACGTGAAAATATTAAAAATTCTTTCTTGCATTGTAAGGAATTATTACAATATGACTGGCATAAATCGACACAAATTCTCCCTATTTCTAAATAATCGCCAACAATCTTTTCATTTTTAGGAGATAATAATATTAATTGTTCCATAGCACACCTATTCAAACATATTTTCCTGATATGCAATTCCTAAATGAACATATGCTTTAGGGGTTACCATTCTTCCTCTACTGGTCCTTTTTAAAAGACCAGTCTGAAGCAAGTATGGTTCATAGACATCTTCAATTGTACCTTGTTCTTCTCCAATAGAAGAAGCAATTGCTTCGATTCCAACAGGGCCACCATTAAATTTTTCAATGATTGATTTGAGTAAATTATAGTCAGTATCATCTAAACCTAAGCTATCTACTTTTAATTTATCAAGGGCATGTTTCGTAATTTCTAAATCAATAACACCGTTTCCCATAACAAGAGCATAATCACGTACCCGTCGAAACAAACGGTTGGCAATACGTGGTGTTCCCCTACTTCGACGTGCAAGCTCAACTGCCGCATCCTCATCGATTGGAGCACCTAAAACTTTTCCGGTACGTTTTACAATACGAGTCAATTCCTCTTCGGTATAGTACTGAAGTTTGGAAATAATACCAAAACGATCACGAAGTGGACTTGATAGATCTCCAGCTCTAGTCGTCGCTCCAACCAATGTAAAAGGCGGTAAATCAATATGAATATTTTTAGTACTCGCTTCACTACCAACCATAATTTCTAAACTGAAATCTTCCATGGCCGGATACAAGATTTCTTCAATAAAGCGAGGCATACGATGAATTTCATCGATAAACAACACATCACCAGGTTCTAGTGTTGATAAAACAGCTGCTAAATCTCCACTTTTTTCAATGGATGGACCACTAGCTGTTTTTAATTGTGTTCCAAGCTCATTGGCTATAATATATGCGAGGGTTGTTTTACCAAGACCTGGAGGACCGTATAATAAAACATGATCCAAAGGTTCCTCACGCATCTTTGCCGCTTTAATAAATACATCTAAATTTTCTTTTACTTCGCTTTGACCAACATAATCATTAAGATAACTTGGTCGAATATTAATTTCAAATTCATCTTCTTGTTGCTCCTCACCTGATAAAATTCTTTCATCCATAATTATCTTCCTCTCTAACTTGCCATATTGCAATATTACGTTTATATACTCCTACTGGATAGGGATACAACGTTCCTTCAATATCTCTATTATAAATTTTAATTTGGAATAAATAGGTTAAAATATCCTCTAATTCCTTTTTCGAAATGATATTCTCATTCTTATTTAAATAACTGTAAGTTGATAAATCACCATAATTACCTCTCACACTAGTCGTCCCCCTACGATACATATGTCGAAGCGGAATTTTTTTAATACTATACTCTAGCTCAAAAGTTCCATCAGGAGATACCTTACCAACAAAATTACATATTTGATCGGCATCATACTGATGACCATTTGAGACTAGCATCGTAAAATTACCAATCCCTGCTTGCTCTACAATTTCTCTTAAATATTCTTGGTTACCATTATCAATTACATAAAAAGGTAAATCTGTTGTTCCTTGATCATCATCAAAACGAATACTCATATTGGGATTTAGTTCAATATAATGAATTAATTCTTCAAAAGAACGAACTTCCTCATATTCATGTACATTGATTCCAGCTTCTTGCAGTCTCTTTAAGCACAATGTTTTCTTTCCCATAATACCCCTTACTTTAATAGTAATTTTAGAGCTTCTTTAATCTGCCCTTCAATCGGTAACCCTTTCGGCACATTCGGAACAACCTTTTTGATATCAGCTGGCTTATATCCGAGTGCTTTTAATGCTTCTACTAACTCATCATCGATAACTGAGATATTATTCGTATCACTTGATACTAATTTTCCCTTTAAATCAAGAATAATTTGTCGTGCTACCTTATCACCAATTTTCGGGAATTTTTTTAAATATAGAATATTTTCTCGCTCGATTGCATCGACAATTCCAGCAATGGAACCGGTAGCAAGAATTGGCAATGCCATTTTACACCCAAGTCCTTTGACACCAATCAATTTTAAAAACATATTTTTTTCTTCTAATGAACTAAATCCATATAATGAAATCTCATCTTCACGCACATTTTGATAGATATATACTTTATACTCTTCATTCTGATTAAAAGAGTATGGATTTGCTGTATAGATTAGATATCCAACCCCCGCTGTTTCAACAATAATATAACTACTTTCAATTTCTGTAACAATTCCTTTTATATAACCATACATATTATTCACCATATCCATTGTACCATAGAAATAGTGTTTTGTCTTTTCTTTTTCAAACATTTGTTTGGCAAAAAAATCCTTTCAAGCTATTTTACCTGATAAGGATTTTCTTTTGTGCCATCACCATCAGCACTACTATTAGTAATTGTAATAATTGGTCTTACACCCAGTGTGTTACCAGGTGCTCTTAAACTAATTGATCCGTCCGACTCAATTGTTCGAACATAAGAACTGGAATAAATATCTGCTAGCCAAAGACTTTCATTTTTATTTAAGTAAGAATCTGCTGCACCAGCGTTCCTATATTGTAGTTCTGATAAAAGTGTCACAACACCTTTAAAAGAACCATTGACAACTTCACTACCATTATAATATTTCCGATCGTAAGATTTTGTTAAAATACCATTTCTCGTCGTAAGAGACGGAAGAAAAGTGTTGTTCATCCATGAAGAAACATTACTATCTTCTAATTTACTACAACTTCCATTTTTAATACAATTGTCTGTTTCTGATGTATAGCTTCCAAAATTAGTTGTCTTAAGTGTCGCATCTGTAATTAATACGATTGAACGATCTTGATTAATGGCAACAATCCGCCAGAGTACTCCCCCATAACTATAATAATTACTTGTTATCTGACTTGAAGTACCTTTATAATAACAAACTCCATTATCATCTTCTACTAACCCATTTGTATTATTCTTACTACAAGCAACTCTAAGCGTATCGGCAAGTGTAGAATATAATAGTTCTTTACAATTTTTTTCTTTATTTACAATCGCATTGGTTCCATCATAATCAACGTATTTATTATTAATACAGACTCTAGAAGTTCCAACTAGTCCACTATCATTTATGAATATTTCACCAGAAGTCGGCTGTGCCCCTGTCGTTTTAATTGATTTTTTTAATTCATCGACAGAATAAGTACGGTTATCCTCTAACAATTTACCTTCTTCTAAACTATCGACATAATATTTTTCTACTGCCCGAACATATCCTAACATAGCACTTTCAGCAGTACCATTTTCTGCGGTCTTAATCATCTCTAAAATAACTGGTGTAATAACTAGAGCAATGATTCCTAATACGACAATAACCGCTAATAATTCCACCAATGTAAACCCTTTTTTAATTTTCATAGTCTCCCTACCTTCTTCTTTTATTTTACCCATTTTCAAATTATTAGTCAATAACACAAAAAAAATGCTTTACGCATTTTAGAATCCCTGTACAAAACAAATGATAAAATAAACAGCTCCTAGAATCATCGTTAAACGAGTAATAAATAGTTCCCCGCCACGTTCTTTTCTATTTTTAAATAAGGCGTCATTTCCTCCACCTAGAATTCCTGTATCTTCTGCTTTTCCACTTTGTAAAAGTACAAGTGCAATTAATAAGATAGAAACTACAATAAGGATCACTTCCATAAGAACCTCCTAACTTTCAATAATTTACCACAAATAAGAAAAAAATGCAACTAAGATTGATAGATAAATTCAATGTTGTAAGACATAATTGTTGGATCTTCCAATGCTTTGGTAATATCCAAAACAATTTTTTCTAATTTGTTATTTTTACTATATGTTGTAATCAATATATAATTTTGATTTGTTGAAGCAAATACGGCTAGTTCACTTGCCTTCGCTTCATATTCTTTCTTTGTCGTTCCATCTTGATAAGTACCATTACTAACAGGTATTTTATCCTGAAGAAAAACCATAATAGTCTCTGGTAACACCCCAACAATAGAAACCGGTAAAATTTCGTTTATTTCTACTCCATTTCCAATTAATTGACCATCTATAATATTATATGTATCCCCTGTATTTTTATAGGTTAATATTTTAGAATAATCCGCTACAGTTAATTGAAATCGATGATCTATCTCTTCTGTTCGATTTATTTCTTTAAACGTATATTCTACAGTATATGGAGTTGTTAGATTATAGTCTGTATCTTTAGTTGGTGCTGTTCCACTTAACGGTTGAGTTAAAAGATATATCAACATGAAAAATAAAAAATATAATCCAAGCGATATTAATCCATGGTATCTTGGAATTTTCCAGTATTCTTTAATTGTTTTAAAAATACTCTTTTTCTCCATAATTACTCCATTATTCTTCCGATAAGGGATGCTTTATTTTGCAATCCATTTAAATAATTTGCTGCCCTCATAGGACTTTTTCCTTCCGGTTGTAAAATTGTGATTACAATCTCACCATTACCAACTTTAACTCCGATCCCATCTTCATAAAGATTAGTTATTTGACCATTAAAGCCTGTTGGAAAACTATCTTCTTTAATATAAGATTCCCAAATTTTCATTCTCTTACCTTCAAACATACAATAAGCACCAGGCCAAGAATTAAGTCCACGAATCTGATTATAGATCTGTCTTCTATTTTTAGAAAAATCAATTCGCTCATCTTCTGGTCGAATATTAAGACCAAAAGTTATTTCAGACTCCTCCTGTTTTATTCTAGGAGCGGTACCATCAATGATTGAAGGTAAAGTTTGAAGTAGTAAGTCTCTTCCTAAAATACTTAGTTTATTGTGAAGAGATGCGGTTGTATCTTTCTCATCAATTGGAATTTCTGCTTGTGAAATAATATCTCCAGCATCCATTTTAGGACTCATATGCATAATAGTCACACCAGTTTTACTATAACCATCAGTAATTGCATGATGAATCGGTGCCCCCCCTCTTAATTTAGGTAGTAAAGAGGCATGAACATTAATACATCCATATTTTGGATATACTAATAATTCTCTAGGTAAGAGCTGACCATAGGCACAAGTAATAATCAAACTTGGATCAAATTCAATAATTTGTCTCCAGTCATCTCTTACTTTTTCAGGTTGTAACACTAAAATCGTATGCTTTCCCGCTAACTGTTTAATTGGACTATACTGAATCTGTCCATTTCTACCAACTGGGCGATCTGGTTGCGTTACAACAGCCCGTACATTATAGTTATTAATTAAACCTTCTAATATAGGAACTGCAAATTCAGGAGTACCCATAAAGATGATTTTTACTTCTTTCTCAATATTAATTTTTTCAATATCCATATTCTCACCATATTCATTATACTATAAAAATCATTATTTTTAAAGAACAAAGTAAAGAAAAGAAAAACAAGTGGTCGACACTTGTTTTATCTTGGTACGCAGCTATAACCCACTGGAATTGGACTATTAACAGCAGTATCATAATAGACCGATGCTAAAAATACTTTGTACCTATCCGTTCTTGTTAAGTTACTACCTTCAACCCATCCTTTTACTGTGATATATCCATAGATTGAATTGATATCAGCATTAAATCCGTGACCCCTGTCAGATTCCTCATGTCTGTAAGAATCAATGTAATCAAATAAAACAATAATTTGATCATTACGGTGAAAATCTGATTTTCTTGAAGGTGTCACTACTCCTGTAGGATAGGTTAAGTCAACCACACCTTCACGATTAGCACGGTCTCCCATATTCCAGAGTGTATATTGATACCTTGTGAAATAGTTACCATTTCCACAAGCGTTAAAAATTTGCGAATAATAATTATGAATACTATTAGCGGATTTCTGTACTGCTTTCCGTGCTTCATCATTTTTGATAATTTTGTGAAGATTGGCGGCATCCGAGGTTACACATGCCATAGCTGAACTATTATTTGCTATATATCCCAAATAAGTAGGATTTCCAAAAATTGTATTTCTCGTATTTGTATCATTTAAAGCAGTAGTAAGTGCAGAGCAATTCCCATAATCACTAGGATTTGATGGACTAAAACAACTCTGGGTATTACAAGCTTGACTACCCGTTGAACTAGAACAAGTTCTACCTGTTGCTCGGTCCGTTACTGTTACACTTCGATATTGTACTCCACCTCCACAAGAGGCACTACATGCTCCCCATCCTCCATAAGAGGTATTGGTATTACTACTACATTCCGCATATACTCCGTAACTTAAAGTTCTGTTGACCTTGTTTCCGGCTTGATCCATGTATGTAATGTAGATCGTTCTCGTTCCTCCATTAAGGCTTCCTCCTACATTCCATGACTTACTGGTTATATAGGTCTCCCATGATCCTCCAGCCTCATATCCAGTATTACTGATATACATCTGCATACTTGCTCCTGAATTATCGGTTACATTCGATGTGATCGTTGTGGTTAAAGCATTGTAACTTCCATTCGTGGATGCGATACTTAAACTATTAACTACTGGTACTGTTGTATCAATTTGACTGACTGTTAAGGTTGACGAAGTGACTGTATTAATTCCATCCGTACTTCTCGCTTCCACACTCCCATTACTATTAAATACAATTCCTACACTCGTTCCACTAATTGTAATCCAAGTATTATTGGTAACTGCTGTTCCATTATAGGTTGCACTTCCTGATAGTACACGAAACTGATTTGTATAACCACTTTGATACGTCACTGTTGCTGTCTTACTCTTTGCCCAGCCACTTGGACTTACACTGTAACTTGGAGTTGTAATTGTCGTTGTTGCTTGTACTTTCTCACTACTTTCCGTTACTCCTCCTGCTTTGTTGGTTAATCTTACTTTATAGGTATAATTTCCACTGGTTAGATTACTGAATAGATAAGTGTTATTCGTTCCATTATCGATCCAAGTTCCATTATTTACTTGAAATTCGTATTTGGCAATTCCCGATTCATTATCGACTCCATTCGCAATGACCTGAATACTCTTACTAGTGACTGTTCCAATTCCTACACTGACATTTGTTGGACTGGTTGGATCGACTTGACTAATCGTTAGGGTTGATGGACTTGCTTCATTGTATCCATCACTGGTAATCGCTTCAATCGTTCCATTCGTTTCAAAGATGACTTGGGCACTCGTTCCACTGATCTTTCTTCGTTCCCCAACTGGTATCACTTCTCCATTCATCTTAGCAGTTCCACTATGGATAATGAGATAGTTCTCAACATTGTTTGGATAAGTAATTGTTACCGTCTTACTTTTTGTCCATCCACTTTCTTTAACCGAATAAGTTGCAGTTGGTAAAGCTTCTGTTACAGCTTCAATCGTCTTCTCTGTTACCTTATCAATTCGGTTGATGACCCTTACATGAATCTCATATTTTTTACTATACCTTAAAGAATCAAATGTATATTCACTCTTACTACTGTTCTTCCAATTGGATTCATTGTCACAATCAGCGACACAATAAGAATATCCTGAAATACCTGTATCATCACTAGCAGTCGCTATTACGGTGATCTTTCTTGTTGTCTTCTCTTTGATGGATAAAGAAAGACTCGCATATAGATCGGCTTCTCCAGTACAATCTCCTTTTCTTACAATGAGATCATTCCTAGGACCAGAGGCACAATAGTTTCCATCGGTGAAATCCTTTAGAACATACTCTGCATCTTTGTTTTGAAAGACTAATCCTGTTACTTTCTCTTTATTTTTAATTTCCAAAACTTTCACATCTGTTCCATTAGGATCTAATTTGTTATCATTACTGACATAAATATCAGCGGCATCTAATACATTTTTCGCACTCGTAACAAACCCACCTTTTTTTGCTTGTTCAATCTGACTTAACACGATGGGAGTTGTAATTAAAGCAATCACTGATAATATTACGATGACTGCTAGTAATTCTACTAATGTAAAACCCCATTTTGCTTTTCGCATACAAAACCAACTCCTACTATCTAAGTCAATTTTATAGGTTATCAAAAAAAAAGTCAATAAAAAAGGCATAGTATTTATACCTTAGATCTTTTCATTTCAATGTCTGCAAGTTCTTTTAACCTTAAATCTTTTTGATAATCTCCTTTTCTAAATGCTTCTCTAGATTCTTCTGTCGGTTTAGCACTTGGTACAGATACTGTTGGTGTTTTAGTAACACTTACTAATAAAGTCCGTAACCCTTTTAAAAATTGATATTTTTGATTTTTCATATACATCCTACTCCCTGTCTACACCATTATTATATCCATTAAAAGAACTCTGTCAATACTAACAAGCTATTTTTCCACAAGAACTATGTGCTCCCATCTCGGTAATAACCTCATGAACATAGTTTTCATTTAACATTCCTACTATTTCTGACATATAGTTTCCTTTCATATCTAAAAAAATAGTACTTGGATATGCTTTTACATTATATCTATTCTCTAAGATATCGTTAATATCATAAAGAGCAGGAAAATGATATCCACTTTTTTCTAAGTATGCTTCGATTCTCTCTGTAGTATCGTAACTATTCACCTTCATAATTCCAAGTACAATAACATCCCCATTATTTTTATTGTAATAATTGTATAGATTTTCGATTAGCGGCATTTCTTCCTGACAAGCAACACAGCCACGATCAATAAAACTTAGCACAATAATTTTATTTTTATATTGATCTAAAGTATGTTCTTTGCCGAATTGATCTGAAAAAACAGCTAATACTTCAGGATCTTTCTTCGTATTTTGATAAAGTGAATATCCGTTTTTATAAACTAAACTAATACCAACCAGTAAAATTAAAATACCAGAGTACTTAACTATATTCATAATCTTAGTCTGATATCTCTTCATAAAATTCAAAATAGTAGTAGTGAATAAACCTAATATTAAAAATGGAATAATAAAGCCAAGTGAATAAAGTAGGATATAGAAAAGACCAATTATTTTTGAACTATTCGCAACTAACAAAAGCACACTAGATAGTGCTGGTCCAACGCATGGAGTCCATGCGAAACTAAAGGTGAAACCTAAAAGGTAAGTTGAAAAATAACTAAGTTTATTAGGGTTCATCCTTTGATGCATCTTATATTCCTTTTGAAAAAACGAAAATTTTAATATTCCCAATTGAAACAAACCAAATAATATGATGATAAAACCGCTTATAAATGCGATCAGATCACGATATTTTTGAAAAAAATTACCTATCAGTGAAAAGGATAGTCCAAGTAAAAAGAAGGCAGTGCATATACCAAGGACAAATAAAACAGTGGATAAAAAGATCTTTGATTGTTTATATTCTATTGTTCCATCCTCTTGAATCGTCTTTGCATTCCCGCTTAAATATCCAAAATAAAGAGGTAAAATAGGAACAATACAAGGAGCAAAAAAGGAAAGAAAGCCACCTACAAAGATTACAATAAAATTAAGTTCAAACATGTTCAGCCTCCAATTTATATCTATTATAACATACGTCATGAAAAAGCAGAAATCTTTCAATTGTGTAATATTTGTGAAATTGTCGAAAATTGACACGAATTGTGTGCTATAATATACATATTATGTTGTAGGTGATAATATGCATAAAAGAAAAGAAATTTTCTTATTACTTTTTTGGACCTTTGTCTTTGGTTCCATATTTGGTTATCTCCATGAAATGATTCTTCATTATCTAAAGCATGGTTTTTGGGAGAGCAGACAAGGTCTAATTTATGGTCCCTTTTCCCAAGTTTATGGATTAGGTGCCATGTTTTTTGTATTAACCGTTGCACGATTTAAAAACCCTATAAAGATCCTTCTCATAGGGACATTTCTCGGGGGATTCTTTGAGTGGATATGCTCAATTATTCAAGAGTATGTATTTGGAACAATCTCGTGGGATTATTCAAAATATTTTTTAAATATCAATGGTAGAACAAGTTTATTCCATGCGCTCTGTTGGGGTATTATTGGATTATTGTTTGTTAAATTAGCTTATCCATTACTATTAAAATCAGTTACCTTTTTTGATAATAAATACGGCTTGGTCTTCACCACTGGACTAGCTATTTTTCTAATAATTGATGTCATATTGAGTGTTTGTGCCGGAATAAGACAAGATGAACGAGAAAGAGGAATTAAAGCTACTTCCCATGTTCAAAGGATTATGGATGACTGGTATCCTGATGACTGGATGAACAACATTTACCCAAATCGCAAAAAAAAGGCTTAGGCCTTTTTTTAGTAGCGATTCTAGAAACAAAGACAAGATCCTAAAATAATCGCTAATAAAATGTAAAGTACGATAATGATGATTGCATTGTAGCCGCAGCCGCAGCCTTTTTGCTCACCACAAGTGTTATTGCAAGCATTATTACAAGCCATTTAAATTACCTCCTTACTAGCTTAAATATAAGCACCTAATATGATGATTAGAAGAATAAATAGTACTAAAACGATAGCTGCTCCAGATACTCCTGTGTTACACATAAAGCATTCCTCCTTTTTTTATCTTTTCACATTATTCTATGGAAATATTCAACATTGGTGAATACTTCAGACTAAAATACAATAAAATATTTATTTTTGTTGTATTTTATAGAAAATTTTGATAAGATATTAATTGTAAATTAAAGGAGGATCATAATGAAAAAGAAATTATTCTTAGTTACACTAGCTGGTCTTTTCTTACTAACTGGTTGTGGCAAGAAAGTAGAATTACAAGATGGAAAACAAGTTATAGCGAGTATCGATGGAAAGAAAATCACTGCTGAAGAGCTATTTGATGAATTAAAATCACAATACGGTGTAAGCAATATTATCGATACCATTGATAGTTATATTGTAAACAAAGAAATAACCGATAGTTCTGATGCGGAGGATTATGCGAAAGGACAATTGTCTTATTTAAAAAATCAAGCAGAGGCTTCATCATTAGATGTTGATTCCGTATTAAGTCAGTACGGATTTGCTAGTCAAACAGATTTCTTAAACTATAATATTGCTTCTTATAAAAAGAAAGAATTAGTAAAAAAATATTTGAAAGAAAATAGAATTACAGAGGATGAAATCAATAAATATTACGAAGAAAATATTTATGGCAACTACACTGCTAAACATATCTTAATCAAGTCTACTGCGACAAGTTCTAGCACTGATGAAGAACAAACTGCTGCCGAAGAGGCTGCTAAAACAAAAGCGAAGGAAGTAATTGAAAAATTGAACAATGGTTCTAAATGGGAAGACTTAGTAAAAGAGTATTCAGAAGATACCGGTAGTAAAGATAGTGATGGTCTAATCGAAAACTTTACCAAAGGAAACGTTGTCGATGAATTCTTCAATGCAACGGTAGCCTTAAAAGACGGTGAATATACAAAAGAACCTGTAAAAAGTACTTATGGATATCATGTCATTTTACGAGTAAGTGCTACTGCAAAACCATCATTAAAAGACAAAAAAGAAGATGTTTTAAATGCATTAGCAGAAAACTATTTAGATAATGATAGTAATTTATATAATAATACCCTTATCGACATCCGTAAAAAATATAATTTATCAATCAATGATGATACTTTAAAAACACAATACGATCAAAAAACTGCTAGTAAATAGCAGTTTTCTTTTGGTCTATAAAGTCATTTATTTCATCACCCGAATAACCTTTTTGATAAAGCTTCTGTTTTAAGGTATACCAAAGTTGATCACCGAGATTCTTCTTTTCCAGTCTTCTTAAAATCTTTGTTCCTTCTTTATCAATTGTGTGATTAATTAAACAAATCGAAGATAAGACTTTTTCAATATGATTTATCTCATATCCTAGTTCCAGCAATTCTCTTTTTATTTTCTGTTGAAATAAATAATTAGAAGTGGATTTGTTTGATGCTTGACGCTTTAAAATACGCGTGCTAATCTTTTCTTCCCAGATATCATCTTCATAAGAGTTTAAGCACTCATCGATACTCTCTTCATCTATCTTTTGTTTTAGTAGTTCCTCTTTAATTTTCTTTGGACCATCAGTAGACAAGTGAACACGATCAGAGATAAAAGCCTTCATATATCTGTCATCATCTAAGAGCCCTTTATCTTTTAAATCATTTATAATCCGTTCCTGATCTTGATTATTTAGTTCTAGTTTTTCTAAATACTGTTTTATTTCATATATGCTTCTAAGTTTAATACTTATCTGTTTTAACGCTTTATAATATTTATCATAATGTTCTGTCTCACGAATCATTTTTTCATACAACTCGGAATCAATTTCTTTTTTATAAAGTAGATTATATTTTAAAATAATCTCATCATAAGTTGTAAATTTAACACCATGTTCTAATTCTAAACGGTACTTCTGATTACTTAATTTTTTTAATTTCAATAGTTTCATAGTTCACCTCACAAACATTATACCAAACATTTGTTCTTGCTGCAAGAAAAAAAGATCGAAATGATCTTTTAATGATAATTACTGATTCTTCTAATTACAATAAAAATACTAATAGTGATTAAGGAACGAACCGAATGGAGGTAATTTTGACTTTTTTATAACCCGAATCTCCAGTGGCATTCAAACGCAAATATTGATGTCCTGTTACTGTAGAAATATCAATAGCATTTCCAAAAACACTACGGAATTCACAACTTGGGTATTTGTCACTAGGAACTTTATTACATAAATAAACTTGAAATGAAATATTATTACCAGCAGCTGATTCTAATATCTCGTAATCGATAGCTAATTTTCTATAATTTGTTACATCAATAGTTGTTGTAATCCATGCACCGCTGACAATTGTCGATTCTTCTCCTGGACTTCGTGCAAAAAATTCATAATAACTTCCTCTAGAAACAAAGGCTCCATTTCCAAAGGAATTCAAATAAGTATTCCAACTATAATTTGAAGAACCACCATTTAATACAATCAAATCACAACTCTGCGTATTACAAGCTTGACTTCCTGTTGATGTCGAACAGGTCTTTCCTGTCTTATTATCCGTTACTGTTACACTTCGATTTTGGATTCCTCCTCCACAAGAGGTACTACAACTTCCCCATCCTCCATAACTGGTGGTCGTATTTCCACTTCCACATTCATAGTAAACAGTATAGGTCATCGTTCTGTTGATCTTGTTTCCTGCTTGATCCATGTAAGTAATGTAGATCGTTCTCGTTCCTCCATTGAGACTTCCTCCGACATTCCATGACTTACTGGTACTATAAGCTTCCCATGATCCTCCAGTCTCGTATCCGGTATTACTAATATACATCTGCATACTTGCTCCCGAGTTGTCTGTTACATTCGATGTAATCGTTGTAGTTAAGGCATTGTAACTTCCATTCGTGGACGCGATACTTAAACTACCTACTACTGGAGCTGTCGTATCAATTTGGCTGATGGTTAAGGTTGATGAAGTGACCGTATTAATTCCATCCGTACTTCTTGCTTCCACACTTCCATTACTATTAAATACAATTCCGGCACTCGTTCCACTAATTGTGATCCAAGTATTATGGGTAACTGCGGTTCCACTATAGGTTGCACTTCCAGATAGTACACGGAACTGATTTGTATATCCACTTTGATAAGTGATGGTTGCTGTCTTACTCTTTGCCCACCCACNNGTTACGATTGTCGTTGTTGCTTGTACTCGCTCACTACTTTCCGCTACTCCAAGAGCTTTATTCGTGAGTCTTACTTTATAAGTATAACTTCCACTCGTTAGATTACTGAATAGATACGTATTATTCGTTCCATTATCAATCCAAGCTCCACCATTTACTTGAAACTCATATTTGGTGATTCCTGATTCAGGATCAACTCCATTTGCGATAACTTGAATACTTTTACTCGTTACCGTTCCAATTCCTACACTCACACTTTCTGGATTCGTTGGATCCACTTGACTGATTGTTAAGGTTGATGGGCTTGCTTCATTGTACCCATCACTGGTAATCGCTTCAATTGTTCCATTCGTTTCAAAGATGACTTCTACACTTGTTCCACTAACCTTTCTTCTTTCTCCGACTGTTATTACTTCCCCATTCAGTTTGGCAATCCCGCTATGTACGATTAGATAGTTCTCAACATTGTTTGGATAGGTAATCGTTACCGTCTTACGTTTCGTCCATCCACTTTCTTGAACTGAGTATGTTGCCGTTGGGAGTGCTTCTGTTACGACTTCGATCGTCTTTTCCGTTACCTTATCGATTCGATTCGTTACTCTTACATGTATCTCATACTTCTTACTATACCTTAACGAATCAAACGTATATTCATTGTTACTATTGTTTTTCCAGTTAGAATCATTCCCGCAATCGGCAACACAATAAGAATAGCCTGAAATACCCGTATCATCACTTGCGATTGCCTCTACGGTAATCTTTCTCGTTGTTTTCTCTTTCACCAATAACGAAAGACTCGCATAGAGATTCATCTCTCCAGTACAATTTCCTTTTCTTACCACTAAATCTATCTTCGTTCCAGAAGCACAATAGTTCCCATTTGTGAAGCTTTTTAATACATAAGCAGATTCTTTATTTTGAAAAACTAACCCACTATAAATTTCTTTGTTTTTGATTTCTAACTCTTTTATTTGTACTCCATTCTCTGGAATGATATGATCCGATGAAACATAAAAATTTGCTGCATTCAGTACATTCATAGCACTGGCAACAAAGCTCTTTTTTCTGACCTCATCAATTTGACTTAAGATCATTGGAGTTGTAATTAAAGCGATGACTGCAAGAATTACAATTACTGCTAGTAATTCCACTAATGTAAAGCCACGAAAAGATCGATTTTCATTTCGATCTTTCTTTTTCATTCTTCTTTTGAAAGAATTTAGAAGGCTAAATACCCCCCCCCCGTTTGCATTTTGTAAATCATACGATCACTCCTAGTTTCTATAATTCTAGTTTATCTTATTTTGCTGTTTGTTGTCAACAATGAAATTGAAACTATTAAATATTGTCATTGCTTTTTAATATCAAATTATGATTATCAACATCAACATAAATTGTACTATTAAATTTTATTTTATCTCTTAGAATATCATTAGCAATTAAAGTCTCAAGGTTTCGACTGACATATCGTTTGATTGGACGTGCCCCAAACGATTCATCATAAGACTCATCAACAATAAAATCTTTTGCTTCTTTACTTAATTCAATTGTTAACTTTTTATCTTGTAATCGTTCCTCGATTTCCTTGATGATTTTATCCAAAATATCATAAACAACTGTCTTTGTTAATGACTTAAAGATAATAATTTCATCAATCCGATTGATAAATTCCGGTTTAAAAGTCTGTTTTAACTCTGATAGTACAAGTTCATCACTATTTTCCTTATTCTGTAAAATATAATCACTACCTAAGTTAGAAGTCATAATAATAATTGTATTTTTAAAATCTACTGTTCTACCCTGTGAATCAGTAATTCTACCATCATCTAAAATCTGTAATAAAATATTAAAAACATCGCGATGAGCTTTTTCAATTTCATCAAACAAGACGATACTGTACGGATTTCTACGAACAGCTTCGGTTAACTGTCCACCTTCATCATATCCAACATATCCTGGAGGCGCTCCAACTAATCGAGCCACACTATGTGCTTCCATATATTCACTCATATCAATACGAATCATATGTCTTTCATCATCGAAAAGTTCGTATGCCAAAGTTCTCGCAACTTCTGTTTTACCAACACCAGTTGGACCTAGGAAAATAAAGGAACCAATTGGACGTTTTGGATCTTTAATACCAGCCCTTGCACGTATAATCGCTTCACTAACTAACTGTAAAGCTTCGTCCTGTCCTTTTACACGATTTTTCATATTCTCTTCTAAATGAATTAGTTTTTCCCGTTCTCCGCCTACTAATTTTTGAACAGGAATATTCGTCCATTTCGAGATAATACCAGCAATATCATCTTCATCGACAATATCACTTAAAATTTTCGCACTATCTAATTTACGCAATTCTTCTAATTCTTTTTCTAATCTTGGAAGAGTACCATGACGTAATTTTGCGGCGGTTTCTAAATCATAATTGTTTTCTGCTTGCTCTAATTGGAAATTAACTTTTTCCATTTCTTCTTTTTTCGTATTAATACGGTCATTGATGTTCTTTTCATTCTCCCAATCAGTTCTCAATTTCTTTTCATTTACTTTGAGAGCTTCAATCTGAGATTTGATTTCTTCCACTCGCTTTTTACTCATCTCATCTTTATCTTTTTTTATCGCTTCAAGTTCAATTTGTAATTTCATAATTTTACGAGTTAAGACATCTAGTTCAGTTGGAACTGAATCCATTTGTACTTTGATTGTTGCACATGCTTCATCAATCAAATCTATTGCTTTATCTGGTAAAAAACGATCCGTAATATAGCGATCTGATAAAGTTGCCGCAGCGACGATCGCTTTATCTTTGATTGTTACACCGTGATAGACTTCAAATCTCGGTTTAAGACCACGTAGAATCGTAATTGTATCTTCAACTGACGGTGCTTGAACTAAAACCTTTTGAAAACGTCTTTCAAGAGCGCCATCTTTTTCAATATATTTACGATATTCATTTAGTGTAGTAGCACCAATCACTTTGATTTCACCACGTGCTAGCATTGGTTTTAACATATTACCCGCATCCATTGCACCTTCGGCACCACTTCCAACAATCATATGGATCTCATCGATAAACATAATGATTTCACCATTAGAATCTTTTACTTTTTTTAACACTGCTTTTAATCGTTCCTCAAATTCACCACGATATTTAGCTCCTGCAATTAAAGATCCCATATCTAGTTCCCAAATATGTTTATTTTTTAGACTATTCGGTACATCACCTTTTACAATACGCTGTGCAAGTCCTTCGACAATAGCCGTTTTACCAACTCCTGGTTCTCCAATTAAAACCGGATTATTTTTACTTTTCCTAGATAGAATACGCGTAATGCTGCGCACTTCATCATCGCGGCCAATAACTGGATCAACCTTACCATCCATAACATTTTTTACAATATCACGACCATATTTTTCAAGAACATTTTCTTCTTCTGTATTGTTAATATTTCCAATATTCATAAATATTCCTCCTTTTCATTATGGTTCTTTTTTCATACCATAAACATTATATCACTATTTTAGCACTTGTCAATATAGAGTGCTAAAATAGTTTATGAAGATAAGAAAAAAAGATTCACTAGAATCTTTAAAATATTTTCTTATTTCGTAACATTATTTACTAAGTTAATTCTTCCCTCTTTATAAGCTAGTAAAATATTTTCCCATATCACACTTTCTACAGCTCTGGCCTTTTTTGGATGAATTAGATAGCGAACATTTAAAACGACGATATCATCAACAATCCTAGTATAGATAACTGGCTCATATTTATTATAGTAAACTCTAAATTGATCATTGATATTATGAACTTCATTAATCATCTTTTTAGGAATTCTTTTGATAACCTCATTATTATTAATAATTTTATATATTTCTTGTTTTGTTTTTGTGACATCTCCATCTAGAGGAATTTTTACCACAATTTCATCCCAAATATATTTAAATCCTTTCGTACTATTTTTAATATGTGACGAAAAAATAACAGAATTAGGAAACGTTACAATAATTCCTGTTGACTGCCCATTTTCTTCCTTAGAACTTACCTCTAAGATACTAAATTCTAAAGTAGAGATGTTCATAACATCGCCTTTAACACCATTAATTTCAATACGATCTTCCACTTTAAATATTTTTTTAATTTTAATATATAAACCACAAAAGAAATTTAAAATAATATCTCTTAAAGCAATCGCAAAAGCTGCCGATATAAAACTAATAAAGGTCATTAAATTTTTAATATAACTATCCAAAATGAAAACCATAATAATAACACCAACTGTGTTTAAAAATATCCGATAATTGGAATTATAAGTATAATATTTTCGTTCGTCTTTAACGAATTTTTTAATCAAAAATTTACCTATTCTTTTTAGTATAAATAGACAAAGTAGTAACAAAGCCGTATTAAATATTAGTTCTACATACTTCACATCAATATTAGTATAATGACTTAATTTTCCATAAAAAACATCCAAATTCCCCATATAATCATCCCTCCTATAAATATCTTCTCTGTAATTTTAATGAACTATATTATATTCCATAGTTTTTATTCTTTGACCCACTTTTATACCCTCTTATCGATAGAAAAAGAAAAGACTACTCATCTTCTCCTTCTAATTTTACTAATACATCTCTCGGTTTAGAACCATTACTAGGACCGATAATTCCTCGTTCTTCAAGTAAATCAATCGCTCTTGCAGCACGGTTATAACCCAATCTAAACCGTCGTTGTAATAAAGAGGCACTGGCTTTTCCTTGTGTTACGACAAACTCAACAATTTCATTGTAAAGAGGCTCTTCATCAGCATCTCTATTCTTACCATCATTTACCATAGTTGTCGCATTCATTTCATCTTCATCCATTAAAAGTGTTTCATCATAATGAGCAATTTGTTGCTTGATTGCATAATCGGCAACCGATTTAATCTCATCATCCGATAAAAATGCTCCCTGAACACGAGTTGGAGAAGTTTCTCCTTGTAAAGCAAATAACATATCTCCTTTTCCAAGCAACCTCTCAGCGCCAGGATGATCCAAGATTGTTCTAGAATCGATACCACTTGCTACTGCAAAGGCAATTCTAGATGGAATATTTGATTTTACAACACCCGTGATAACATCTGTACTTGGCCTTTGTGTTGCAACAATTAAGTGAATACCAGCAGCACGAGCCATCTGGGTAATGCGCATAATGGAATCTTCCACTTCTTTTGCAGCTACGAGCATCAAATCAGCTAACTCATCTATAATTGCTACAATATAAGGCATTCTTCTTAGTTTTTCACCTTCTGGTAGAGATGTATTTTTCTTATCGATCATTTCATTATATCCCGCAATATTTTTTGTTCCACTCTCACTAAATAAATCATAGCGTTTTTCCATTTCCACAACTATTTTCTTAAGGGCAATATTAGCCTTTTTCGGTTCAGTAACGACTGGAACAAGTAGGTGCGGTACACCATTATACATACTAAATTCTACTTTTTTAGGGTCTACTAATACCAATTTCACTTCATCTGGTTTTGTTCGCATTAAAATAGAAACAATAATACTATTAATACAAACAGACTTACCACTACCAGTAGAACCAGCTACTAAAAGGTGTGGTGTTTTATCGATTTCACAGAAAACGGGACGTCCCAGAATGTCTCTTCCAAGAGCAACTAATAATTTAGAATCTTTTTTATTTGGCGGAACTTGCTCTAAGATTTCACGAACAGTTACCATAGCCGTTACTTTGTTTGGAATTTCAATACCGATTGTTGATTTGCCCGGAATTGGTGCTTGAATACGGACATCTTTAGCAGCTAGTGCTAAAGCGATCTCTCGGTGAATATTTAAAATCTTACTTACTTTAGTACCTGACTTCGTTTCCATCTCATACTGTGTAACAGTAGGACCTGGATGGATAGCAACAACTCTACCAACAATACCAAAATCTTGAAATACCTGTTGTAATACTTCAACATTATGATTAATCGTTGCTTTATCTTCACTACCTTTATTCTTCTTTGGTGGATTAAGTAAAGACAAAGGTGGATAAGAATAATTCTTATTATTCTCTTCTATCACTTCACCGGTACTCTCATTTACCATAATTTTTGGTGCCGGTGGTTCCTCTTTTACAGGAACTTTATCCTCATTAATATGGATTAACTGATCGACACTAGAAACTACAATCCGATTATCTTTTTCTTCAGGTGCAGTAATAATCGGAGCCTCTGGTTTTTCCGATTCCTTTTTTACTTTCTTTTCACGTGGAGTCTTTCGTTTCATCTTCGATAAAATCCATTTGACTGCATCATAAATAGAAATTCCAGTAAACATGATCGTTCCACAAATTAAGAGTGCCCACATAGCAATTTGTGTTCCTTTAATATCTAGTAAATAACTAAACAATAAAGAAAAAAGTGCTCCAATCATACCTCCACCTAAATTAATCTGATTATTACCCGATTGCATTAAATTGTTCACAGTCTGCGTAACAATATCAAATCCCTTTAAATCCTTATCTTGTATATATTTGATATGTGAAAAAACAAGTATTGCAACACAGACAATATAAAACCCAATTAATTTTGATGTAAAAAAATCTGGTTTCGCTCTTTTTACCATCATATAAATACCGATAATCATCACAATTCCAAGCAGAACATTATACCAAGTTCCAACTAAAAATCCCGCAAAACTTCCAATAAAGTTACCAATCATACCAGTATTTGGGATAAAACCAATAATCGAAATTAAGATTAAGAAAATACCAACTAACTCAACATGATATCCTGTATCCTTTTTCTTCGTTTCCTTACGATTCTTTTTCTTTGCCATAATACTGCCTCCTAGTTTCATATCAATTATAACATTCTTTTCATAAAAAAAAAAGCCAGAAGGCGGCAATTAATGACAAAACCTGAGCTCCCAGGTGGTCATCACAAACTAAGTTTTAGGATCCTCATATAAATACGAGTATTCAACACAACCTAATCATTAGATTACCAATGTCATAAATTAGTAGGTTTTTTTAAACTACCATCCTTCTAGCAATTTCATTATAACATAATATAATCGTCTTGAAAACCATTTTAACTATATTTTTAAAAGTAACTTTTTAGTTAAGAACAGGGGTGCAATTCCCATCTTTTGGAATACTATAAGCATTCTTAGAATTCTTACCAATAGCAATTCGAACGATGTTCAAAGTATCCTTTTTATCATTTGTATATAATATCTTATCATCTGCTTCAAACGACAGCAAATGTTCGTCAGTTAGAGTCTGAACGGAAATACAATAGATATTCCCTACTTTTTTCGGATAAGCATTCTTATTATTATTCATATAACTATCGGCGGCACTATAAATTAAATCTAGCTTTGCTTGATCAATCTCTTGTTCCTTTTTTTGAATCATCTCTAAAACAGTTGGAAAAGTCAATACTAATAATGCCATTAATAATGTAATAACTGCAAGCAGTTCTACTAAGGTAAATCCCTTCTTATTCATACTATCACCTATTATCATTCTACAATACAACATTCCAAAAGTCAAACTATCCAAGCATTAAACTACATATAAAAATGGATATACCAAGTAAGATTCCAAGAGACATTTTCTTTAATGCTTTACTATGTAGTATCTCCTCTAATAATTCGAAAAAAGCGATATACAGTAGCATCCCTAGTGTCATAGAAAGCAAAATTCCACTGATTCCATCAATGACAAAGTTTCGTAAAAGATACATTACAATTCCACCAAATAAAGTAGAAATGACAATGATGCTTAAGAAAAAGAAAGTTTGCTTTTTACTATGTTCATTTTTTTTGAGTGTGGAAGCGATAACAAGTCCAAGTGGAATGTTGTGTAACCCTACTCCAAGCATCATTGAAAAAGCCATTGAAGTAGATGAGAGAGCAGTTGTATAAATCGACATTCCCTCTAATAAATTATGTAAAACTAGTGCAATACTTGAAACGAGTCCAATGTGATAAAAGTTTTCATTTTTATCAATTTCACTTTCACTTTCTCGCTCATGATCTGGAATAAAATGATCCAATAATTTTAAAAAGAAAAAACCACCTAATATTGCAATTATAAAATAGAAATATCCTAATTTGCCAAAATTATCAACAGACAATTCTAAAGCTTCTGGTAAAATTTCTAACCCTGCTAGTGCGACAATTACACCAAATGCCATACTGATGGCAAACTCTATAAATCGCTCACTGTTTTTTGCAAATAAAACAATAATATATCCTACTAAAATAAATAATCCAGCACCAAGTGAAAATAATAGTGCATTAAGTTCGTTCATGATATCACCTAAAAACATTCTAACACAAAAGAAAAAAAAGAGAAACATTATTCTATAGTAACGTCCTCTTTTTCATTAGCGGCATCTTTATCATCCGTCGTACTACTATCTGTTTTTTCTTTTTCCGTAATCGTAAGAACGATAGAGCTAATTGAATCGACATCCGTTCCAGCTGGGTAACTTTGCTTCGTTACTGTTCCTTTTCCAGTTTCGCTTTTTACATATTGAAAGCTTACTTTAATTCCTAAAGAACTCGCCAACTGTTTTGCCTGTGATTCCGTTTTTGCAATAAAACTTGGAAGTTGAGTAATACTAGTAGATGCTTTGACATTTTTTCCAATTACAACTTCTTCATACGGTTCATTAATAGCGAAGTAAAAATCCTTTTCTAAAGTAGGTGCCGTTAAACCTAGATTTACCTTCATCGCATTCGAAATCGCCGCAACACTATTGGTATTTAATACAAAGTTATAAAGCGTCTGTTTGTAGACTGGATCGTAAATATAAGCATCGCTACCTGATAAATAAAGTCTTTGCATACTAAGCAAATCTTCCATCGACTCTCCACTACTACTTTTTGTTAAGATATCCTTTGCGATATTATAGAGTGATAGAACCTGTGAGTTACTCATATTCATTTGAACACTTTTACTGATTGTTTCTAATAATGAGTAGATTGTATTAATGTTATTAATATCTTTTAGTTTATTTAAAAGAGCTCGAATAATTTCTTGTTGATGTTGTCCTCTTAAGAAATCATCACTATAATAGTTACTATATTTCGCACTACAATATTGTGGCCATGGATGTCTATTTCGCGCATAAGCTAATGCCTGCTCTCCATCCAAAACCTGTAATCCTTTCTCTACATAGATTGTACTATTACCAAAATTCCGGTTGCTATCTTGCTCACAGAAAGCATATGGAACATCGATTTCTACACCCCCGAGAGCATTTACTAGATTAACAACACCTTTAAAATTAATTTTGACATAATAATCAATGGTAATCCCAGTAAAATTCTCAATTGTATCAATCATACAATCTTCTCCGTATGCAGCAGCATGAGTAATCTTATTTTTTCGTTGATTTTGAAAACACATAATTGGTACATATGAGTCTCTTGGAATACTTAAAATTGTCGTACTTAACGTAGTTGGATTAAAAGTGATTACCATGAGGGAATCGCCATTAAAAGAACTTCCGGATAAAGCTTCATTTTCTGAATCAACGCCCATTATTAAAAGGGTAAATGGTTTATCTAAAGAACTACCTTTTATAGTTGTTTTTTTATCAGCAACTTCTTTTTTTGTAGTGTAGATAGTCTTAACTTCTTCTTCTATGTTAGAGAAATCTTCCCCATCAAAATTCTGAAAAAGAATACCATAATTGGTAGGTAAAAAAGCAACTTCTACTTCTTTTTCATACAATGCTTTAATCAGTGCGACATAATTGTCATATTTTTTTACTTGTCCAGTAAGCTTTTCTTTCGTAATGGTACTAAGAGCCATTTGGTTAGAAATAACGTTACTCTCATCTTCCAAAATTCCGATGGTACTTTTTTTAACATCATTAATATCACTAGCTTTATCACCACTTAATACAACAATACTGCTAGAGTAAACTGTTCCACTTGTCGTCATGTTATCTAAAATTTGATAAGCCCTCAGAAAATAATTCCCACCGATAAATAATAAAATTGAATAGATTAGTATAATGGGTGCTGTTATATAATATTTACTGTTTTTCTTATGAAAAGATCTTAAAAATCCTAATGAGAAGCCAATCCATAGAACAATTAAAATACTGATAAAAAGATATCTAATTTTATTCTCAATCCCATTTAATAAATATACAGAATAACACATATAAAATGTTGCAGCTGTATTGATTAAAAATGAAAGTCCTAATATGACTCCAATACCTTTTGTTTTTTTTACCTGTTGTTCTTGATTGTTCATAATAGCCTCCTTAGTCCTGAAAAGATTATAACCTTTTTTTTTATATTAAACAAGTTCTTCATTTTAAAATTACATCGCTTCACGTAATTTGACAATTATATAAAAACGACAAAAGAAAAAGTTTCTCACTACTTTTTCTTTCTAATTGGATGCCTTATAACGGTTTTCATGTTAGTCGGATTACACTTTCTTGGATCACTCAAATAAATCTCATGATGATATCGATTTTCATTAAAATCGAACTCATATCCACTATCATTTATATATTGTGTCATTCTTTCAAGTGTTGCAGGTTCATCATCATATGGACCAATATGCATACACTGTACACATAATCCTTCCCGATAAGTAAAATATTTCACATCAGAGAAATCCTTTTGTTTTTTCTTAGTAGCTTCATGGATCGCCCAATCAAAATCTTCTTTTGTGATAAAATCAGGTAATCGTATCATTGAAATCCACTGAAAAAGATCTTTTCTAGAATAATCTACACCTTTGATTCCATCTTGCCACCAAAATCCTTCTAAAGGTGGGACTACATACTCAAAATAGTCAGCAATCTTATAGTGCCCTTTATAACTCATTTTAAGTGTAAATGCAATTGTATAAAGCTTTTCGATTGCTCTTTTATATTCTCCGTCTATATCATTTGGATTCCCTTCCCCTCTTACCGCAAGAAAATTCATAGAAGAGATATCAATAATGCTCGGGTTATCTTTTGGTAAATAAAACTCTTTGTATTCTTTCTTATAATCAAACGCCATATCACACATTCTTTCTAATCATATTTAGAAATACAAGAAGCAGGAAATTTTTGTTTTCTAGGATTAGTATTATCATAATGAAATTTATTTATACTTCCTATCACTTCTCTATTGTATTTGCTATCAAACATATTATACCACAATCAATTATTCAACTTCTTTACAATTATATTAGATTATGAAAAAAATCAGTGATAGCTGATTAATTTCTTAGTTTAAATGTTTTGGCTGCATAACGGTACGCTAAAAATAAAGCAACCACAGAATAAACAACAGTAAATAAAATCATACAGCTACCAAAGATGACCGTTGGAATGCGTATTTGGATGGCAAAATAGCAGATAAAATAAGTGATCCAGTTAATAATAGCAAATCTAGGATCTTTCATTTCAATATCGATTGTGTATGGCTGAAGTAAATAATACAGAACCAAATAATGAATAGAAAAAAATATCGACATAGAGATAATAGCAAGAAAAGTAAGAACATAATTAAGAACACTTGTTCCACCACTGACATAAAGCAAAAGTACTATTCCAACTGCGATAATAGTCCCGGGAACAATATTCAATTGAATTAATGTTTTTAATCGTTCTTGGAATAATTTTAAGATTGCGCTGGGTTGTCTATAAAATCGATACGTCAGCATACTCCTATCACAATTTGTAAAAATCATTGCGGTGATTTTTTCTCCACGATTAATGATATACATTACAAATAAGAAATATGGAAGAGTACCATCTAGTAGCTTATGAATACCCTCTTTAAAACCATCTACGAAAATCGCAGCTACAATAGCACAGCTAAAGCCAATTAAGAATATAAGTGATATTGTTTTAGTAGCTTTCCATAACATCTTACGATGTCTTTTTACAAAGATATGGTGAAAAAATTCATATCCTGTTTTACCATTTTCAATTACCATATCTGCATTAATTTGATTTAAATAGGCTTTTTTATTCATCTCTGATGCTTTTACGTTCTTATTTAAAAGTACCGTATCAGGAGTTAATAATTCTTTATAGATTTTAGAATATTTATCATACCTTTTTAGGTAAAGAAATGACGGAATACTTATTAAGAAACTAATGATAAATAAAATATAGAATAAGACAACATTGATATAGAATCCAACAATTGGAAGACCATATGTCAGAGCAAGTAAAATAGCGATGATAATGAGAGCTGAAATAGTGGGCAAATTCTCATTTGTTATTTTCTTCTTTCGAGTAGAACTCCGTACTCCCCATGCTCCAATGATGAGTTTAACACATATAACAAATACAGGAAGCATTAAACAAATACTCAATTTAACATGGAATACCAGACCAAATAAAATAGTAAATGGCAAAAATCCAACTAATATTTTTAATAAAAAATAATAGTAATTGCACAAAAAATATCGTTTTGCATTAAATTTCATTAAACAAATTGCATAATACTTATCTTTAGATGGATTAAATATATCCGAGTTCAGAATTCCTCCAGCAATTGTTAATAAGATAAACGCATGAAGAAAGAAACTATCACTATTTGGTTGATACATTGATGATGCGAAAACAATCATTACTAATATGTAAAGAAATTTACCAACAAAAATAGATAGTAATTCTAAAAACAATCCAATTATATTAGCTAGTGTCTTTAATCCAGAATTAGAATAAAGTGTATTTGGCAAAAGTTTATTTATCAATGGTAACTTTTTTAATGAATAAATAACAGAGTTTGCTCTATAAGTATTTCTGATTCTAAATGATAAGATAAAATCGTTAATCATCGCTTTCACCTTTTAATAACGCTATGATTTTATCTTTAAACTTTTCATTATTTAAATCATTTTTTTCAACTTCTTCCAAAATACCATTATTAAGAACAACCATCTCATCACATAAATCTAATGCAAGTTCCATAATATGTGTAGAAAAAACAATAATGTGGTCTTTCTTGATCTCTCTTAATATCTGTTTCATCTCTTCGGCAACTACAATATCAAATGAAGTAAGGGGTTCATCTAAAAGCAATACTTTGGGATTTGCAATGATGTTTACAAGCATTTGTAATTTATTTTTCATTCCATGAGAATAGTCTCTCATTAATCGATCTCGATCTTCTTTATCAATTCTCATTAAATCAAAATATTCATCGATTGATTTTAAATCATCAATTCGATCTTGATTAATATCAATAAAAAACTTTAAAAATTCTCTTCCGGTTAAAAATTCTGGAACAATTGGAACAGATAGTACATAACCAATATCGGATGATATCAAATTTCTTGCAACCTGATTCTCCTCTATTAGAAACTCACCTGAATCAATTTCAATATCCTCATTTAAACAATTAAATAAAGTGGTTTTCCCAGCGCCGTTACGACCTAGTAACCCATATATTTTCCCTTCTTTAAATTCAAAGTTAATATCTTTCAGGACATTTTTTTCTTCAAACGACTTTTTTAAATTTTTAATTAGTAATTTCATATTTCCTCCTACATTATCTAAATTATAACATATTCTTTTTTAAAAAGACTAGTCTTAGAGGTGTTAAAGCATAATCAAATTTGATAGTAATTGAATAAATTGATATAATACTTTTACTGTAAGTTAAAATTGGGGTGTAGAATGAAACTGATTATTAGTGATTATGATAATACCTTTTATAAGGATGAGCAAACCATTCAAAAAAATATTATAGCAACAAAGGAATTTATGATAGAAAACAGATTTGCGATTGCAACAGGAAGAACATACATGAATTTTAAAAAGGTGGACGATATCTATCATATTCCTTATGATTATTTAATTATTAATCATGGCGCAACTATATTAAAAAACAATGTTGTTATTTATAATAGAATAATTAAGAATAATATTAAAAACAAGCTGTTAATCGATTTATATTTAGAACATACTATTAAATCCTATGGTTGTTTAGAAAAAGAAAATACAAGCAATCTAACAAAAAACAATCTTACAAAAATTTGTGTTGAATATGGTGATGTAAATTTAGCCCATAAAATATATAATGAGTTAATTTTAAAGTATAAAAATGAACTTAAATTTTTTCTAGTTGATTCCAATAAAACTATTGAAATAGTCTCAGATGGTGTAGATAAAGCAGGTGCCATAAAAGAGATAGCATTAATAGAAAATATTCATCATGAAGATATTTATACCATAGGAGACAGTTATAACGATTTAGAAATGATCAAAACTTATAATGGTTATGCGATGAAGAATGCTATTAATGAACTAAAAGGAATAGCAAAAAAAGAATATAATGCTGTCTTTGAATTAATTGAGGATATAAAAAGAACTTACTAAAAAATAAGTTCTTTTTATTATCAACTATTAGTAATAGATGTTTCTTGGACTAAAATAATTTTACCATTCTTCTTTACTAAAAATGATTTTTTAGCAAATTTCATTAGAAATAGATCATTCATAGAATCTGTATAAAAATAATTAACGTTAATCTGCGGATATTGTTCCTTTAATGCAATTGCTTTATTTTCTCTGTAACAAGCGAATTCAAATTGCCCTCTTTTTGTATCAAACTCTGAACAAATAATTCTCTTTGTCTTTAACAATGGTTGAATTTGTTCAATTAAAAATCTTGGTGATGCTGTGATAACAATATCGTTTTCAGTCAACATATTGATAAAATTGAACTTAAGTTTTGATTTTTTAGTTTCCCAAAACTCTTTAGCTAAGTCATGAAAATCAACATCGTTCTTTTGAAATTCGCTAGTCATTTTACTAGCAGCACTAAATAAATCATCTATAGATAACAGTTTCAATTTATATCTCAACGCTGTAGAAAACACTAATGGTAAATATTTAATTAAATTCTTTTTCTTTTTTAAGCAAAACAAAAAGAAGTCGACAGTACTTTCTCCATCATAAATTGTATTATCAAAATCATACATATTGACTTCTCTCATACTATCACCAATTTCTATCATTATAATTTCATCTTGAATTTAATTTCTTCCATTTACGTATCTTAGACTGAAAGGACTTAAAAGGTGCTACAGTATTAATATGAATCCATTTCCATACTGGCCAGTTAGAAGGTGTAGAAGAAGCCCAATTTCTATACCCAGAGTCAAAGAATTCTAAATCAGAGTAGCTATTTATAAGCATGATAATTTTATCTTTCGTTTCTAAAAATAAAGCAATTAATTCTTCCAAAGTATTATTTTCATATTGCTTATAAAAATCTTGATAGAGGCCACCTAAATTATTCCACTTATAGTTTGGAGATGGAGTGATGACCTTAATTCCTTTCTGTTCATCAGCTTCCCATTTTAAAATTAAATTCATCCATCCTAACTGATAGGAAATCATTTGGGCAGGACTACGATCAACACCATCTATTAATAAATCTTTATCTTTAATCTCTTTAAATTCATCAATAAATAAATCTCCTTGCTTATTAATTTCATTGATTAATTCCTGTTTACTAGTATATGTCTGCATAATATCCCCTCTTCTATTTTTACTTATCTAAATGTTTTTCCTTCAATTCTTGAAACCCATTTCTACTCCAGAACCATAGTGGAGTATGAATATCGATTGGCTTAAATTGCGCATTTTTTAACAAATCATTCCATCTTTGTATGACTATTTCTTGCACATTTGTTTTTTGTAATTCTTCATCTGTTATTAGTCCTAATTTATGAGTTGCTTTTACAACATGTGTATCTGGTGCAACAGTTAAAAATTCCATGTTCACATATCTTCTATCCGTATACTTAGAAATTACATATAACCAGTAATTACAAATTTTTGTTCCTGAAAGATATGGGAAACGCTTCTTTTCTTTTATTTGAACAAACTCTTTAATTTTAATCACATCATTATCAAATTGGTCAAATAGTTTTCTAATATCTCCGTTAAATAAATCAACAAAAGTTCTACACAATGTAATCCATATCTCAGTTTGTTTATATTTTTGAAGTGCTACTTTATATTTTATCAGTGCTTTTTGAACGTCCTCAAAAGATCTATTTAGAACTTCTTCCGGATTAAATACAAACTTTGTCTCCACATCTTCATAAGTCGATTTTGAACTTTCCCAAAGTTTATACGAATTACGTTGATAATTTAAAGCCATCGGTAAAGTAAAATACAAATAGTTTTCATTACTTAACTTTTCTAAATTAGGATTAGAGTCCTCTGGCATAATCTCACCACCAAGGTCACCAGCATTATACATATCAATTAAAATAGAAATATCTTTTAATACTTTTTCATTATGCATAACAACTCTTCTCCCGCTAATATTTTACTATAAATTCATAATGCAGCAAATAATTACTTCTCTAAGTAGATTAATCTTCTCCTGTTTTTCATTTACATAGTAATTAACAATATTCAATTGGATAGACCCGTTCACACTTACTAATGACATAAGTTATAATATTCCTTGTAAGAATTAATAAATAATTCGTCTGGAATGGCATAACTAATATCTATATTTTCTTTTTTTGCTTTTGTACATACATAATCCATAAAGTATTGAGGATGATTTTCACCACTTTTCATTGTCATTAGTAGTAGACTACACCATATCGTAGCTTCCTTATAATAATCACTATTTTTGTAATAGCTTTCTAATTCATCGTAATCATATGCTATACCAATTTTTTCATATTTAACATCGCCGTCAATCGTTAAAATTCCATATTTAAATGGTAGTCCATCAGTTGGTAGTCCAATTGATCCTGCATTGATAAATATCTTCTCTTTATATTCAGTATAATAACATTTGTGTTCATGCCCAAATAAATAAACATCACAATTATAGTCTTCAATTAACTTATCAAACACTTCAAAACTATCTGAAGACACATCCCCTCTAACATTGTAGGGGGTACTATGAGAAATGCAGACCTTTTTGCTCGCGATATTTAATATTTTATATATCGGCAAAGATTGCAGATATTCTAAATTTTCTTGATTTAAAGATTCATAACCATATTTCATACTTCTAAACTGCAGGTATTTATCCCATCTTGCATCTTTATTTTTACGATACTCTATCAAGGATAGTTCTCTATTTCCATTTATAGCATAACAATTACTACTTCTTATAATATCTAATATCTTATTCGCATCAAATCCGTCGGTAACATAATCACCTAAAAACAAAAACAAATCTACATCTTTAGATAAAGCATCTTCATATGCTTTTTTGAAGACTAAATAGTTACTGTGTATATCAGAAATGATTGCAATTTTCATTTTATCACCTAATACAATTTTATCATACTTCTATATTTAAAGAAATCAAAAAAGAGAAAGTGATTTATATACACTTTCCTTTTTATTTATCCGTTTATTAAATCTCTTTTCCTGTACCCAATAAATCCAACTACAAACATAACTACTGCAATTATTGTAAGTATGATTAATGGACTTATATTAAAATCATCTACCGGTAATTTTGGAATACTACCAAAAGGTGTGAAGTTTATAAGCCATTCAGGTAATTGCAATATTTTTCCTATATAGACAACAAAGAAACATAAGCCTAACAATATCCATACTAATTTAGTCATTTTAGGTATATAAGCAATTAATAACATCGCAATTCCTATCATAACCCATATAGCTGGTAAATACACTAGACCCGCTCCAAACATAGTCCAAAATGATATTGGATCCGCCATAACCGCTGATGAAGCGATCCACAATCCTAAAACAAATGCTTTCATAAAGAAGATACTACCAATTATTGAAAGAATTAAATAATTAGCAAGTACTTTATTTCTTGATACCTTTTTTGCATATATATTTTCGATTCTTCCTTTTTTCTCTTCACCAAGAATTTTTAATATAATCATTAATGTAGGTATAGCAACCAATATGGATGAAATTGTCATAAGGGTTGTCATAAATTGTTCAGCAAAAGTAAATTTATCATTGTTTAGAAATATTTGTTGCATCATTTCACTACCTGACAGAAACTTTTCAATATCACCGAATACTGAACCATAAGATGTACCTAAAATAAACATAGTAATTAGCCAGCCAATCAACATCGTTCTAAGCAATCTCACTTGTAAACCTATTGGACTTTGTAAAAATCTAGATGCTTCTTTTCTTCCAGGTTTCGAAGCAAGTAATCCTGCTCCTAAATCGCGATGAGAATTCAAGTAAAAAGCAATTATGCCAATTAAAACTGCAATTCCTAATAAAACACATATTGGCCACCAGTAGTTGCTTGCGTAAGTTTCCGTTTTAAAAATGATTCCTAGTGGAGTAAGATAAGAAAGAAAGTTTCCACTTACATCGCCAATAGCACGAGTTAAATAATCAATTCCTAAAAAAATAAATGAATAAGCAATTGCTCCTCTTGAAGTAGAAGCAATTTGTGCAAATAAAGCTGCAATAGCACCAAAGCAAATTCCGACAACTCCTAAAGATGCTCCATATAATAAAGAACCTGTTAAAGTCATACTTTCAATATTCATTATCGCTAATCCAAATCCCATTATTAAAGCTAATATTGTATTAATGATAACACAAATTATCATCGTTCCTAAAAGATTGGATAATCTGCCTGTTGGTAATGATCTGATTAGTTCGTTTCGCCCTTCCTCTTCATCTTTTCTAGTGTGTTTAATAACTAAAAAGATATTCATTACGGCAACAGCCATAGCAGAGAATAGTAGCATCATTTGACCATACATAACTCCATTAGTATAGGCTTCTCCTTCAGCATAAGCAGGCCCAACCATTGCTACCATCGCTGGATTCCGCATTGTCTCTGCCATGCCAATTCGATCAGCGGACGTTCCATATAAATCAGTGAAAATTCCAGCTACAAACAAAGATAGAGTAACAATGATTGCTAACCAGATAGTTGCACTTAACCATTCTCTTTTAAAATATAATTTCGTTAACTTAGTTGTATTATTAAATAACATTATTCATCACCCTTACCTTTATAATGAGTCATAAATAACTCTTCTAAAGAAGGTGGAGTGCATATTAAATTAACAATTTCATATTTATCTATATAAGACATAACTTCTCCTAATTCAGAATTGTCTACTTTAAATTCAAACTTATTATCACTATTCTCTACATCATAAACGCCTTTCACTTTATCTAAATCGTTTATTAGTATTTTCGTTTCAACTTTAACTTGGGTTCTTTTTAAGTGTCTAAGTTCACTTAAATTCCCTGTTTCAATAATTTTACCATTACGAATAATACTAATTTTATCACATAGTTCTTCTACTTCTGACAAGATATGACTTGATAAAAAAATTGTTTTATTTTTCTTTTTAAGTTCTAATACGCATTCTTTAAAGACATTCTCCATCAATGGATCTAGACCACTGGTTGGTTCATCTAAGATATAAAAATCAGCATCTGATGCTAAAGCAGCAACCAAAGCAACCTTCTGACGATTTCCTTTAGAGTAAGTTCCACATTTTTTAGATGGATCAAAGTCGAATTTTTTAATCAATTCAGCTTTTCTTTTTTTATTGTCTGTTCCTTGTAGACTAATAAATAAATCAATAACTTCTCCACCCGTTAAATTATCCCATAGATTTACATCCCCAGGAACATAAGCTATTCTTTTATGGATTGAAACTGAATCTTTCCACGCATCTTGACCAAATATAGTTACCGCACCTTCGGTTGCTTGTAAAATACCTAATAAACAACGAATAGTTGTTGTTTTACCAGCTCCATTTGGACCAATAAAGCCGTAAATCTCTCCTTCATTAATTTCTAAATTAACACCATTTAAAGCAATGTAATTTCCAAATTTTTTTGTTAAATTGCTAACAGTTACGATATTTTTCATTATAAATACTCCTCCTTATAAAAATTTCTCTTTAACATTAAAATAATTTCTTGGAATTTTTCCCTTTCCAAATCATAATCATAATCTTTACACTCAGCAAGATTTTTCATTGCACCTTTACTGCAAAGTGTAATTAAATTTATTATTGTTTCTATGTCATCAGGATTTTTGAATTTATATAGATCTGCCTTTGTCATAAATTTATCTAAGTGTATTTTTATGTCAACATCAACTTGTTGCGGAATTAAATCCTTAACTTCTTTACTTTCTTCCTTAATAACAGAAACTAAAAATTGAAGAATAAAAGGATACTTTTTCATTATCTGCCATTTCAGATCCTGTGTATGAATAATAAAATCGAAAAAATCAGTCACTTCTTCATAATGTTTTTTCTCTAATTCAGTCATAATGACTTCCAAACTGTGATGATACAAATACATATATAAATCCTTTTTTGATTTAAAATAATAAAATAGCAATCCCTTTGCTATTCCTGCATCCTTCGTTAGCATATCTGTTGTCGTATTTTTATATCCATTAATAGCAAACAATCGATAACCAGTATTAATTATGCGATTTCTTTTATGTTGAATCACTTTCGTTGTTTCCACTTATATCATACCTCCATTACTGATATAAGTATATTCCTTATTGACTAATATAGTCAACATTTGAAAGCTAAATTTTTATAAAATTTTTTAGAAGAAAATTGACTTAAAAGAGTGTATGAGATTTTAATCGACTGTTATATAGAATTTACAAATAATACCAGACTTTTTTCTTACGAAACTCATTTTTTTATTATTTCTGATTTTATAACTCTTCCCCTTTATACCAAAAAAATTCAACTCATCATAAGTTGAATTTTATCTTTAAGATGAAAAATTCGGAATTTTAATTATAGTCCCTAATGCAAATGGTAATTTGTTACTTAGTTTTTCAAATTAAACTTTTTTCTATTAAATCAGTATAATATATAATCTCTTTATTTAAAGATTTAGCAAATTCAATTTCACTTTTTGTACTACTTCCTATATAGCCGTTTACATTGACAACTAAAATAGCGTCTGACAACCTTATTTTCTCTTTGTGCATTTTACCAAGCATAATTAATTCTTCTTCAGTAAAAATATCTTTATCATCTTTTATTGGGAATATTGGAATTAAGATAACATTTCCTGCCAACTCCATTTGCAATGCTGCATTTATTATCTCATTTTTAAATTTTAAACTACCACAAACTGTAATCACTTTCATTTAATTTTCACTCCTATTTTATATACCAGTATCTTACTGATTAATTATATCATTTTTATTACTAAATTACTAGAATTCAACTAATATCTAATATTATTTGTATATAGTTTTCTATTAAGCTTTATTATCTAAATCAAATTTTATTTCTTTCATAATATCATTTAATTGTTAAATATTAAACTTGTATTTGTTCTTATCACAACTATATTGTACATCTCTTTTGCGATATTCCTGAATTTTCATACACCTTAAATATCTTTTATATCCTTTGAAATCTAAATTCCCACTATTACCCTTTTATTATTCATAATTCTGTGCCTTCATTTAAATAGAAAGCCACAAAAAAATCAATCTTTTAAGACTGATTTAATCATTAACGTCACTCGGTGCGACGATTTTATCTTCCGGAGCGACTCATATATCGTTCCTATCAAGTTGCAAACCCAAAAGTGATCGTACTGTTTCTACTATTGATGTTACAGGTTAATTTTCGACAAAAACTCTAACAACACTGGCTTGCTTTGATTGGTAATAGAAAAGAAACTATAATATATAAACAAAAATCACTTATATAAATCCTTTTCAAAATTGTAACTCATCTGTAAGAAAACAATTCTATTATGTTATAATTAAATTGAAAGACTAAATACTTTAGGAGTGTGAGGTATATGAATAGTAAAATTTCAAAATTTGGTCTATTTTTTACTATTATTTGTAATGTAAGTTTTACATTGTGCTTTATAATTGGTGTTATTATAACAATGAAGTTTGACTGTCCTAATATAATTGATCCAAATGAGTTTACAATCTACATGAAAAATAATGGCTGTAATTTAATTGATTTGGCAAAACAACAAGAATTATCAGGATTTGAAACATACTTAATTACTGATACGAAGTCTTGTCCATATCAATTCACTTATGCTATCTTCAATGATAACAACAGATTTAATAAGTTCTTTTTGCAAATTAGAGATGACATATTAAATAAAAATAATAATGTGACAGGAAGTACAACTGTTAGTATGTTTTCTAAATATTCGGAATATTCTACAAGTGGTGATTATTATAAAGTCGTTACACAAAATAATAACTCTATATTATATGCTTCTGTTGACAAAAAATATAAAACAGATACATTAAAAATGTTTCAAGAATTAAATTATAATTATGAAGTAGATGCAACAGGTGAAAAATTTATTTTTGTAGCTTTGCTTATAATTTTGCTCATATTCATAGTTAGTATATGGAAATTAGAGAAAAAAATAAGAAACAAAGGTTGGATTGCTTTAATTCCGTTTTACAATATTGGTTGTTTAACAAAAGATATCCTGGGTTCATACTGGTATGCACTATTATTAGTAATACCTATAGGCAACGTTGCATTCTTATATCTGCTTTATTACTATATGGGCCAAGCATTTAAAAAAAGTGATACTTATTGTATGTTATTAATGTTTTTTCCACACATTGTATGTCCTTTACTAGCATTTGATAATTCAATCTATAGTAAACCTGAAACAAAATTAATTACTAGAAATTTAAAAAAGAACATTAAGAAGAACAAAATGGTCGAAACAAAAATTAAAGAAAAAAGTACTAGATGGAATCTTATATATATTACAATTAAATGGATATTAACTGCTTTTTTATTATTTCTTAGTTCAATAATATTATTAACATTCTTTTTTGAAAACTTAATTGGCTATTTAATTTTGTCAATTATATTTTTAATATATGGATTACTAGCCTGTCCAATGATAACCTCATCGACAAAAAAATATGTGAAATATACAAAATTTAAACTACTAATTGTTATAGTATTAATTATTATTAATGTCATATTACTAGGAATTTTACCATTTTAAAGGATGATAATGAGAACTTTTTCTCATTCATCTTTTTTCTTTTATTACAAAATCATGTATGAATTTATACATTGTTTTTAAATTGATGACATCCTTTAGCATAATCCCCTCATTCCGATTAAATGAGTTATAATTAACAAAAAAATCAACCTTTTCAGATTGATTTAATCAATAAAGTCACTTTAGTGCGACGATTTTATCTTTTGGAGCCAGTTAGATAAAGGTTGTTACCCCTTATCACTTGATAAGTTACATGTATTATATCATTTATAATAATGAATAGTAAATAAAATCGATGAATTTATGGTGCTATTCGATTGACTGAATTAAATTATCGTCCTTTTTTGCTAATATTATCTTTCTTATTCGTACTTATCATACCACCAATTTTGTTAGCACACAATTCAGTTAATGGTTGTCCGATAGCTTGCTTATAATTAAATCCCAATAATTGCATTGATTTTAATGTATCGACACTAATTATATCCTTAAACGCTTCAAATGAAGATATGTCAATTTTGTTTTCACTAATAACAGACAATGTATCTAAGATTGTTATAAAAGTATTTCGCAAATGTTCTATATCTTTATCACTTATTTCATATTTCTCTATTTCATTTTTATATATTTGAGCAATCCGGATTGCTTCTTCACGTTCCGCCAGCAATTCATTTATCACTTCTTCATATAATGTCTGTAGTTTTTTCATATCTTTTTCTAGTTTTATCATTTTTATTTTAGAATCAATTTTACTGACAGTTCCATTTACTGCAAGCATGGTTAAATCGGCTCCCAATTTAGAAAGCACTACAGTATCTATATTCATTTTATCAATTTCCTCTTTTCTACATATTAGTCTCTTTCCATAATGATACGGTATATACGTCTTTTACTATCAAATTTTTACTAAATTAAAATAGATAAAATAACACAGATTAAAATAGCAAAAAGTAGAAATATTACAAACTTCATTTGTTTTTTATCATAATCATAAAGTTTATCCATTTTATCATTTATTTCTTTTATACTGCTATTATATTTTTTTGTCATCTTTAATTGATTATCAATCAATTGTTCTTGATTTGATTTAGAAAAAACTTCAAATTTTTCTAACATAGCCATTATTTCTTTTTTGTTTTCTTTTACAATTTCATTGCTTTTTTTCATTTCCTCCAAAGAATTAGCACTTACCTGTATTTGGTTTTCAATTGTTGTTTTTAGTGCATTTACAGATAATATATTTTCCTGAAATTCATTTATTTCTTTTTCAATTTTCTTTACATTTTCCATAATTTTTCCTCCTCAATAAACTATTAATTTGTTTAGTTATATAATGATAATATATTAAGTCTTTTTCACACTCAGAAAAAATAGTATCATAAATTTCCTCTTCATTCATTCTTTCCATATATATCCTAATAAATTCCATATTTTCCTCTATGTCATTTATCTTGTTATATATTATCGGAATAATTTGGACATAATCTTTTAATTGACTTTCTGTAAATTCTCGAAAAATCCTCTCAAATCTTGATTTACTTAAACTATTCATTTTAAATAAATTATACAGAAATATATATAAGTCAGCCATAGAATCATACCTTGTTTCCAAATAGCCTTCCATCTGAATCTTTATAATATCACCAGAGTCAGATGTTACAACATCTTCCAGTAACGAAAATATATTTTTATCCTCAGATAAATATTCAATTTTTTGATTCATCTTAATTTCTTTTAAATATTCAGAGGCACTCATTTCGATATCCGTTGATGATATTGAAAAATAATTTGATAATTGATCAATTATATTTCTACTCGTTGATTGATTTCTTTCATTTATCTCAAAGAAATCTAACATATTTAATAATTGCTCACGATGATATAACAGGAATTGATTAAAATACCAATCTTGTAATTCATATATAATATTCTTAACAGTATCAGAGCTTTCGATTCTATATATAGTTTCTTTGCTTTCTCCAAATATACTTATATACTCAATACACGATTGTTTAATATAAGAAAGAGAAATATTTTCACATATTTCCACATCATAATAAGTATAATCATCCCCTATTTCTAAAATATACCAATTATAAACAATTCCCATTTTTACTAAAAAATATAAATATACTTCATTTTTAACTTTCTCTATCTTTGTTTGGTTGTTTAACTTTATTATTTCGTGAGATTTTTGTTTATCATTATTTATTAATAGTTTTTGATATAAACTATATATTTTAGAAGAAACAATAGAATAATGGTCCAAATGACCAATTATACTTTTAAAACAGTTTGATAAATCTGAATCATTTTCTGATATTATATCCAATATTTCGTCAATACTTGAATTAAAGTCTAGTAATTTTAATTCCTTGTTACTCATATTTTTCTTATTTTTGTATACAACTACAGATTGACAATCCGATCCATTTCTACCGGCTCTTCCAATTTCTTGAACATACTTTGCTTTTGATATAGGTAATCCATAATGCATAATTTTACTTACCGAAGGAATATTTATTCCAACACCCATATCACTTTCCGATACTAAGATACTGCGTCTTCCTTTAACAAAACCTAAATAGGAATTTTCATTTTGCTCCGTAAAAATGTCAATATCAATTTTTAACTCATTATTAATTGACTTCAAAATTTTTTCATTATCCTCTTTACTTTTTGTAAAAACTATAGCCTTACCATTACTATCGACTAATACATCATTAACAAATTTGTTGAATTGATCATTAAATTTATTTTCATTATCACAAGATAAAAACATAAAATTACCGTTGTTATTTTTCAACTCAATTGGAGTTATAATATTTTCAAAATCGATTTTTAGTTGCTGAGAAATATCTTTTATAACTCTATAATTTGCGGTTGCAGTAAATCCAACATATTTTGAAGTATCTAGAAATGTTAATAAATTAAAGGAAAGCATCAAGTAATTTGGATTAAAAGAATGACTCCAATTACTTATAGTGTGGATTTCATCCAAAAATATATTTGCTATTTTATTATCAACATTGTAACTTATTAGATTTTTTATTATATTCTTTTTTTGCAATGTTGCTGGTGTTATAAAGTTAAATTTATTTTGTAGCGTAACGATATTAACATTTTCAGAACTGTAATACCCATCACAATCATCTATGTTATGTAGTGCTATTAAATTTCTTATTTGATCTTTTATCAAAATATCTGTTGGAGAAACTATAACTGATGGTGATGGCTGTAGTAAACCGACAAAATAGTATATTAAGGACTTTCCAGAACCTGTAGGCATAATAATAATTTGATTATTATTACTATTTAAAATTTGTTCCAACGATTCTAATTGTCCTGGCTTAAATCTTTCATATTGGAAAAAGTCTTTTAAATAATAACATAAAAATTTATTATCTGCTTCTTCTTGATGATTTATTTCATATTTTAGATTGGGTGCAAACCATAGATACCTTTTTCTTGAAACTCTTTCAGTTAAATCTTCTAATACAATTTCAGCATGACTATTGTTATGTAATGAAATAGATATTGCGTTAGATTCCTCCACTACTTCAAATTCTATTTGTTCTAATTTTTTTTTCATCAAATGACTTATTCTACTAAAATGTTCAGAAATATGATAGATAGCACATTTTAACTCATTATTATATTTTTCATAGGAATTTATTCTTATTTTATTTTCTTTAAAGTAATTATTTTTAATTAATAATAAAAGTACCATTTCAAATCTATAAACCTTTTTATAATCAAATATCAATTTTTCTTGATCTTCATATTTTAATATAATCGTATCTTTTTCTAATTTAGAGTTTCTTTGAAAAAAATTAAATATTGTTGCATATATACTTTCATATTTAAATTTAGAAATGAATTCCTGTTGTAATTTTTTAATAACAAAACCAAAATCATTATTGCTTGTTCCTATATTAATTAATATATCAAAATTACTTTTTATTATATTTTGATTCCCTTCTTGATTTTGATCAAAAAATTGTTTTTTTAGTTCTGGTACAACTTCTAAATGTTCACTAGTAACAGGTGAAAATTGATTCTGAACATCAATATTTAACTGTTCAAAAATATTTTCATCAATATAATATTTTCTATTGTTTTTTCCAAACAAATAATAGTTGAATCGATTAATCTCAAAAACCACTCTTTTCACAAATATTTTATCATAAAAAACAATCATATCATTATAATGTTTCAACCCAGCATTAGATTTTCTATTTACTTCTTTTACAACTGAAATAATTTCCTCAATTCTATCATATTTACCAGAATATTGATGTATTAAATCAATAGTTTTTGACTCCTCAAACTCATACTTAAAAATTCCTTTTGTTCTAATATAGTCCTTTATTAAAAATTCAAAGAAAGTTTGTAACTTAATATAGATATCTATATTTTCATCATAAATATATTTATATATCATGTTCTTTAATTGTGTAATTTTTCCATCATTCATATACTTACCTCTCTTATTTAAACTTTTTTGATATTTTTATAAAAATCAACTACTGCTTGATCGACCCTTATAAATCGTGCCTCTATTTTACTTACTAAATATAATTTATCTAAATTCGAACATCTAGATAATGCAACATATGCTTGTCCTGACGCAAAACAATTTTTTAAATCAACTGCCATTTGAGGATATGTCATTCCTTGTGACTTGTGGATTGTTATTGCATAAGCCAAAACAATAGGATACTGATTTACACTAGTAATTACCTCATATTCGACTTTTTTTGTTGATTTATTATATTTACATTGATATTGTTCGAATGGAACTCTACTCACATTGTATTCTATTCCATTTATTGTAATTTTTATGAAATCGTCAGTTAATCCCGATATTATGCCTAATGTTCCGTTAACCCAACGCTGGTCTTCAGAATCATTATTAATCATCATAACAATGCATCCGATTTTCAATTTTAAATTAAATTCACACGAAAAATCAGTTTCCTTTAAAACATGCTCTCCCATTGTAATAATTGCGTCATATTTGTATTCCTTTGAATTGATTGCATTTAAGTTGTTTTCATTTATTATATTTGCTTCTGCTTTTGTTGGAACTACTTGTACTACTCTTTTTGGAATTGTAGTTGTATATCTATTATTAAGATAACTTAACTCTTCTTCTTCAACAATTCCTTCGCGAAGATGATTTAATATACTTATAAACTTCTTATTGCTTTGTCGAAAAACTTCATTTAATTCTCTAAAAATAAAGTTTCCATTTTTAAAACCATTATAATTAAAGAAAAACTTACCCCCATATTTGTCATTTAGATATTCTACCTCATCTTTTTTTACGATAGGAGGTAATTGAAATAAATCACCTAATAAAATTATTTGTTTTCCTCCAAATAATGTATCATTTTCATTTGCTAATTTCAAAATAATATCTATTTTTTTAAAAACATCAACTCTTACCATAGAAATTTCATCAATAACCAATGTATCTATATTCTTAAATAATTCTTTTTGATTTTGCGATAAATATATTTCTTTATCCTCTACTAGATTATGAAAACCAAAGATTGAATGAAGAGTTACTCCCCGAATATTTAAAGCTGATATTCCGGTTGGTGCTGTATAAATAACTCTCTTATTTGTTTTTTTACGAAAATACTTCAATAAAAAACTCTTTCCTGTCCCTGCTTTACCTGTAATGATTATATTATTATTTGTTTTTTCCATTAACTTAAATATTTCTTTTTTCTCTTCATTGATATTATCAATATCCTCTGTTTCAATTTTATTTTCAGAAGAAATTATTTCTATTTTTTTATTGTTATTTAGCAAAATTGACTCTTTATCAATTTCAGTATAAAATCTTAAATTTTCATTTAAAGAATCTATCTTAGATAACATTGCATCTCTTTGATTTTTTGCTATCTTTAATTCTTTTTTCATTTTTTTAGATTTTAAAATTAAATCGTTGTTTTTGTTTTCTAAATCTGCAATTTTCTTTGATTTTAATTTCAAAAAATATAATATAAAAATGATTACCGTTACTAAAATTCCATATATCATGCACACAAATCCTTTTCTTGTACAACTTAACCTTCTATATATGATTATAACATAATATTACTGGATTTTATTAGTAATTTATAAATATTGTAATGTTCAAGATATAATTGAATATAAGAAAAAATGACCTTTTCGCAAACGCAATTAGGTCATTTTTTAAAAGTCGAGGCACGTTTTGTTTTTGCGTTAGCAAAAATGAAAGTGGCAACAGACTTTTGATAAAGCAATAATATTGCTTTATCTTAATATGATTTTTGCACATCAAGTATTAGCAAAAATTATGAGAAAGGGGTATCAAAAGGGTTCTCCCTTTGCACACTCGTTATTGGCTAAAGCCAATAGCGTAGTGTGTTACTCTTTTGTCAAACTTATAATTTCCACAAAATAAAATCAAGCTTCTTTGTTTTTGATATTTGATCTTTTACATCTGAAAATTCATTATCAAAAATCTCTAAAATTATATTAATTTTACTATCTTGTAACAACTCATTATATTTAATTTGGATTTCTTTGTATATTTCCTTTTTACTATAGTTTTTATTCAGAAATTTTTTATATAAGCCTAAATTAATCAATACATTTTTATCTAATATTGGCATATCATTATTTACTGTATGCAATAATTTGCTAGAAAAAGAAGATTCTTTTTTATTAAACATCTCAAATAAATAATCAAATATTTCATCAAAAGTTATGATTTTGTTTTGTTTTAGTTTATCCATATACTCAAAATAAGTATCATACCATAATTGTGCTTTTTTACCCATTCTATAAAACCCTGTATATTTTTTTCTAAAAAGAGAATCATTTGACAAATTTTCACTACTTCTATAAAGTTGCATAACATTTAAGTATTTTTCGACTCCAGCATGCATTTCTTTACTTCTTATTACTTCATTAACATCTTCTAAAGAAAACAACATATTCTACCTCCTGTTTTATGTAATTAACTGTTTTGAATAAAAAAGCCTTTTGGTGCCTCTGTTGAGTTAGTTACATTATAAATATTTATATATAATATAATAGTTTCTTGTTTTAATAAATTTTTTCTATATTTAATTAAATACTTATCTGTTGATCCATTAAATTCTCCGAAACCGCAACTTTCTATTCTTTCCCATTTTATTTTTTTCCCAGATTTAGTTCTTAATTTTGAAAAATAATCATTTATAGCATATATATTGCTAACTTGAATTGGATTTGTTTCAGAATATCCGAATTCCCCAAATACTTTTATCTCATTCTCTATTCTTTTGAATTTAAATAGTTCATCGTAATATTCTTCTCGAATATCAAATAAATCTAAATTTTGTTTTTCTGAAAATTTTAAATAATTATAAGCCCAAACTCCTAAAATAAAGTTTTCTTTATCTTCTTCAGTTAAACTTTTTTTTGTCTCAACAAGGGTATTAAGTATCCCATATGTAGCTGAGATTCTATTTTCTTTTGGATTAGTAAGCATTATAGAAACTAAATATTTAAAAATTTTTCTCACTTGATTATTATCCAATTTGTAATTAATATCTTTACTTATAACTTCAATTACATTGTTTTCGTCAAAACGAATAGTATATATATCTTTTTCTATTTTACTTTCTCTATTCTTAACTTCTCTATTTCTTGGATAACAGATTTTTATATTTGAATTGTCATTCATTAATATGTACCTCCCTTTTATTATGTAGATTCATCTAAGACTGATTATTTTATAAAACTATTATAGCATAGTTATCTTTCAAAATCTCCATCATCTTTAAAATAATATTTATCAATATCTGCAAACTCAAATAATTCATCTTCTTTATCTGTATCTAATGCTATATCATAGATATCAGCTTTTTTAAAATCTTCTTGATTATAGTATTCCTTTATTTCTTCCGTTGTTCTTGATTTTACTCGATCATTACCAATGATTAGTAATTCTCTAAAGAACTCTTTGATAACCTTTAAAATGGCTTTTATATAGGTCATTAGGTCTTTATTTTCTTGCTCTAACTTATAATTTTGATTTCTTAAATATTTAACTTCTTTTTTGATGTTGGTATTCTCATTCTCTAAATATCGATACGATTTCGCATACTCATCTACTTCACTATAAACCTTTTGAATTTTTGGTTGTATATCTATAACTTTTTTTGCTTTGTTAATTACTTTATTCATAGAATCAAAGGTATCTTTTTTGACTTTTACATATTCTTTATCAAACACCATTTCTTTATTAGAAGTCATTTTCGTTTCTAATTCTTCCATTGCCCCAGTTAATTTTTTATTCTTGCTTTCAAGTTCTAGGTTTAATTTTCTAGTGATTTTTTTATATTGCTTAATATCGATATGTTCATTATCACTATTTTTAATCCCCCTATCTAAATCGTAACCATTTTTCAGCATTCGCGCATGGTATTTATCTTGTAGGGCAGATAGGTATTGTTTATCTTTCATATAATATTTTTTAGATATAGTTAATTTATCTTGTTTACTTCGCTTATCGTATTTTTTAATTAAAGGTACTACCACACAATGTAAGTGTGGTGTTTTCTCATCCAAATGAATAACTGCATTTAATACTTGATTCTTATTATAACCAATATCTTCATAGACAAAATCCATACAGGCATTTGCCCATTTGATTATTTCATCTTTACTCATATCTTTGAAAAATTCTTTATCACTTGTAAACAATAATTCATCAGCAACTACACTATTGGAATCATCTAACATCTGAGTAAATGTTTTCTTTCTATTTTCTCGTTCTGTTTCCTGTTTCTTATCGTGTTGTACTTTATAGTCACTTACTAATTGCATATAACTATTATGATAATTACTATTTGATAGTGGTATTAAATGAACATTTTCATGAGACTTACTTTTATCTATATCGGGATTACTTTTGTATGCTTCTTTTAATCTTCCGTTATGAGCTCCAATTTGTCCTAAATCCTTTAGTTTATTAATGGGCTCTACTCTAAAGATTGCATAACTCATATTTCACCTAATTTGGAACAACTATTTTAAAGTTGTTTACTTCCTCATTGATTTTAATCCCATAGATAAATAATGTTTTATTGCCCTTTATTTTTTCTAATTCTGTCATTTGATTTTCATATTCAAATGTTCTTGCTTTAATGATTTCATCAATATCAAATATTTCTTTTGGTTTTAAAGCTTTCATTATTTGTTCAAAATCAAATTTACTGTAAATTCCTTTTATTTCAAATGTATTATTTCTTTCATTTGCTTTATTTATTAAATATTCACTAAAACTAAACAAATCATTTTGTAAAAAATCATTATAGAAAATTACTTTTTCAATTGAAATGTCATAGTTTTCATCAATATTAACTTCAATTTCTTTGACATATTTTTGAATAATATCTCGCTTTGCTCCTCTTGTGAGTAAGTTCCATAGATTGGATATAGCAATGTTAGGTTGAGGGTTTCTTTTATCAAATAGTTCTTCAATATCATTATCAAATTTAAATAATTTTTCATCACTTAACTTCTCTATTTTATGATTGATATTTTCTCGTTCTTTTACAATTTGATTCATTTTATTATCTAGGAGTTGTTTATTTAATCTATTATCAACAAATAAACTAATTACATTATTTTCTTTCTTGGTTAATTCCTCTAATGCTTTTTCAAGTGCTAGTAACTGGTTTTTACCTTTTAAATTAGGTATATTAATGACATTATCATTTAGGATGGAAAAGACACACAAATCTTGTAACAATGGTAGTAATTCTTGTTCTATTTTCCCTGTATTATATAGTTTCTTATAATCTTGGCATTCTCGATTATGACAAGTTAAATAGTAAGTTAATTTTATTTTTTTACCTTTATGCTTCCTAGAAAAGTAATTACTCATTGGTTTGTGGCAATGAGGACATTTAATAACACCTCTAAAGATATGAACTTTTTCACCATATCCACCATTGGTATTACGAATAATTTGGTCTTGTGCTTTTTCCCATACTTCCTTTGAAACAAGTGCTTGATGATGATGTTCTAAATATACAATATCTTCCTTTTTTCGATTTGTCTTTCCCCATATTAAATCACCTTTATAAATTGGATTTTTAATAATATTAATAATTGTATGTGGTCTTACACTAAAATAATCAGTATATCGATTATCATCTTTTAATTTTTCCATAACATCTACACTAGACATTCCATTTAAATACATATCATAAATATCTTGCACGACGATAGAAGTAATTGGATCAGGTACTAATATACCATTTTCATCTTTTTTGTAGCCATACGGTGGTTTATTAGGGTATTTTCCTTGTCTTACGGCCTCTTCCATACCTCGCTTTGTTCTACCTGCAATTTCTCTTCGTTCTCTTTGAGCAAATAGTACATTCATCCCATATAACATTTCACCATTTGGTGTATTGATATCATAATTTTCATAAAGTAAATCTATCATACAATTATGCTCTTTACAATATTTTAAAAACCAATGTCCATCATAACCTTCACGAGTTAGTCTATCAACTTTAATTGCAACAACTACATCTATATTTCCTTTTGCAATATCTTCAAGCATTCTCTCCATATTTGGTCGTTTTAAATCTTTAGCACTATGTCCTGCATCATTGTAAATATCCCCAATGACATAGTCCTGTCTTTTACAATAATCTCTTAATTCCCTTAACTGTCCATCAATTGAATATCCATAATCTCTTTGTTCTTCTGTTGACACTCGAACATATACCCCTGCTCTTTTATTCAAATTATCACTCCTTTTTATTATATAAAAAAGGCGAAGTAATACATATAGGTTATACATACTACTTCGCCTTTGAGCAAATATAAATAATTGTCCTTTATTATAGACTAAAAATTCTATTTGTCAATTGTTTTTTGTAGTAAGCATAGTTCGAATAAGTTCTTTGATTTGGTTTAGAGTATAGGATTTCTTATTGCTTGGAATATAATATCTTTTACTATTCAGATTATCACAAGCATAATGATGAATGATTAAATCTAAATCTTTAATCTCATAAATAATTGGTTTGATCGTTTTAATATTTGTTTTCTTTATTTCTAATATTGCCCCATCAATCCCCTTAAAAGTAAGTTTTTCTCTACCAATAAATTCTAGAAAATCCTTATCTGCTTTTAAGTTTCTTACTGTTCTAAATTCTAACATAAAAAAGTTGCTCCCTTCTAGGAACAACCTTTTCTAACTGTCTGATATATTTAATGCCACACCCACTATTTTCATAATGGGGTAGCAACTTTGCCATATCTGGAGCAAGTGATGGGAATCGAACCCACGTCCTAGCCTTGGCAAGGCCATGTTCTACCATTGAACCACACCTGCAAAAAATTTGGAGGGCCTAGTCGGATTTGAACCAACGAATCAGGGAGTTGCAGTCCCACGCCTTACCACTTGGCTATAGACCCATATATCAAATTATATGTGAATTACTCATCACATGTGCATTTATTTTCTCATATTATGAAACTTTTGTCAATTGCATTTTTATAGATTTAAAATAAATAAAAAATTTAAAAAGAAATAAACTTTAATAGAATTATAAAAAAAGAAGATTATCTTCTTTTTAAACCATCCTCAGTAAACTCATAAATTTCATCACAGACTTCCTCCAAATAGATTCTATCATGTGAAATACTAATAATTGCACCCGAAAATTCTTTTAATACTTTTCGAATGATAGGATTAGACATCGGGCTAACATTTCTAGTTGGCTCATCTAGTAAAAGTATATCTGGTTTTAGTAACACTAGTTTTAACAAAATTAGTTTTGCCTTACTTCCACCACTAAGAGAATCAATTGATCCAGTCATTTCCTCTTTTGTAAAATTTAAGTTCCCCATGTAACTTCTAATAAGCGCAATTTCATCTTTATCACCACTTGGAACTAAAAAATCAATTGGTGTACAAAAATCTCCTAATAGCTCTTCATAACTTTGGGGCATATATCCTACTCTTAAATCATTACGCAATTGCAATTTTTCTTTTAATACACGAATAAATGTCGTTTTTCCAATTCCATTTTTCCCAATAATGCCAATATGTTTTGGACCAATCACTTCAAAATTGAGACTATATTTTCTATTTCCAACCTGAAAAACAAAATCTTTTAATGCTATAATTACCTTATTTTTAGGAAAAGTAAATTGATCAAATTGAAAGAAAATTGCCTCTTCCGGATCTGGAATTTCTGTTAATTCTTCTTCCATTCTTCTCTCTTGTACTTTAATACTCTTCATTTTTCTTTTCAGCATTTTTGCACCATGAGGATCACTTCTAGATATGGTGTTCTGTTGATATTCTACTTTATTTTTTATTTGATTAAATACTTCTAGCTGCTTTTTTCTTTCAGAGCGCTCTTTATAAGCAATTTGTGTTTGTGTCTTAATTTCATTTGTTCTTCTTACAATATAATCGTTATAGCTTCCTTTATAGTAAGTTGCTCTACATTCTGTCTTTTTCTTAATTAATTCCAAATGTAATATCTGGTTTGCAACATTTTTTAAAAAAGCTTCATCATGTGAAATAAACACAATTGGAATCTCTAACTCCCTTAAAAACTTCTCCAACCACTCTAGTGTAGACAAATCCAAATCATTCGTTGGTTCATCTAAAAGCAAAATTTCAGGCTCCGCTAATAATATTTTTAACAACTGTAATTTTACCTTTTCCCCACCAGACAAATCTGTAATCGATTCAACATCTAAAATATGATCATCTAATTGCAATTTCTTTAAATTACGATAGATTTCATTAAGTTGGAAATAAAACTCTGTTTCCTCCACATACAAGTACTGCCTAACAGACTGAGACAAATAATTGATATTTTGTTCAAAAAAGCCATATTTCTTTGGTAATTTAATCATTCCTTCATAAGAAGCATAGAAACAGTCTCCTATTAAAATACGAAGCAGTGTCGTTTTACCATTTCCTTCTTCCCCAATGACTGCTAGTTTATCACCTTTATTCACTGTAAAAGAAAGGCCATCTAAAAATGTTTTTAATCCAATTTGGATCTTTAAATTTTTAACTTCTAACATTTTATACCTCCGTTATTGGCATAAAATTATCGGTTTATGCCTTAACCCTACATTATTCTCATGTTATCACCTCTCTAATATAGAATCTCTAATATATAAAAAATCCTAATCAGGATTTCTTTTTAAAAGCAGTTTTAGAAACAAAATACTAACCACACTACCTATCATATCAATACCAACATCAATCATATTCCCAGATCTCTCTGATATAAATAGTTGATGTATTTCATCGAGAAGAGCAAGAAATAAACAAATTAACAATATTGAAGAGATAGTTAACCCATACTCTTTTCCTAAGAAAAATACAATTATTCCTAAAATAAGATATTCCATCATATGAGCTAGTTTACGAACTACTATTACAAAATAATCAAATACTTCTAATTCTTCTCGTTCTGACAATTCAAAACTCCAAGTTCTTTGAATGAAATCTAATCCAATTTCGGAAACTCGATTGCTGATGCCCTTACTTGTACTTCCCTGCTGATTCGAAAAAGAAAAGATCACACCCAACCAAAGAACAAGGAGAATCCAAAGAAGAGACCTACTCTTCAACTGTTTTCATCTGTGCTATTTCTAATTTCTGATCATTATGTACTAACATTAATTCAATCTTGTTAGGATAGCCTAAATCTTTTGCATAAACAAGTTCTACAGTAACGACATATCCTTCTTCATCATCAACTTTAATATCTGAAAACTGAATTTGCTGCTGTTTAGAACTAACAATAGAAGCCTCTGTTACTGTTGGAAGCTCTTGTTTTCGATCTCCGTAGATATTATTTTCAACATAGGCATAAACACTTGTCTTGGCTTTATTTGTAAAATCGGATTGATAATCTTTCCAAACAAATTGGGTTCCTCCAATATCATTCTTATTGATAGCAGAATTAAGAGAATAGAAATCAACTAAAAATAATTTACCAACTAAATTAGCATATTCCTTTTCATTATGATCACTAGATTCTAAAAGCCCTTTTAATTCTTTAAATAATTTTCCGAAATATTCACTATCGTTTTCATTTAAAGTATACCCGTAAGCAGGTATTTCAGAAAGGATATTTACTTCATTCTGTCCATTGTTTTTTAGAATTTTATAAATATCCTTTAAACAAAAGATCATTAGTGTGAATAATACAATAACAACTAGTGTCACGATCGGCCAAACTTTAATTCTTCTTTTCTTTTTCATGATTCACCCTATCTATTCTTTAATAAGCTTTCTGACTCTGCTGTTTTACGAATTAAATCATAAACGATAATCGAATTAGAAATGGCAATGTCCTGTTCTGCAATTTCTGTATAATGATTAATGTAATCAGCACTTATTGTTTCATCTGAGTTAAGAACTTTACCTGCTCCACGACTCTGACTATAGTACATTTTATCTGTTAACCAGTTTCCATCAGGGAATACTACAACATTTTCTTCTATACTAAAAATATCATGTCCAAGTGCATATGGACTAGAAAATCCAAACATATTTCCAACTGTTGGTAGAATATCATACATTCCCATTACTTTTGTAACTTCTGTTTGAAACTTTTTATCTTTACTCCAGATAATTAATGGAACTTTACGATTTAATTCGTAATCATAATAATCGATATCACGATAAGTTGGATCATCACTACTTTTTACACTATCTGTTTCTGGATCATAATTATAAAGACGTAGATACTCTGACTTTTTAAGTTTGGCATCATGATCACCATAGATGATAATTACTGTATTATCTAGTATTCCGGCTGTATCAAGATCCAGCATTAATTGTCCAATTGCTTCATCTTCATAATGAACTGATTTAAAATAGTTTCCTAATTTTGTACCTTCCATATATGGAGCAACTGTTTCTTCATATTGTCCAGTCTCTTCATTTAACTTCTGATATTTATAGTTTACCTCGTAATCAGTATGACCAGTAATATCAGAAAAAGGTGTATGATCGGTTAATAAAATAAGTGTTCCCATCCAATTTTGATGTTCACTATTAATTTTTTGAATTTTTGGAACGGCCTGTCTTAAGAAAGATTTATCAGAAAGACCTAATCCTATTGTTTCATCGATATCAAAATCTTTTTTATAATAATAGAAATCATTATATCCAAGACTCTTGTGTGCATTAATACGATTCCAGAAAGAACCATTATTTCCATGCATACTGAATGTATAATAACCCATATTTGTAAGTAACTTAGGGATAGATACGTATTCTCTATCAAAATAACTAACAAACACTGTACCACTTGAAGCTGGCATTAGTGATGTATTTAAAGTAAATTCCGTATCACTACTTGTTCCAACACTCTCCTGGGCATGGAAATTAGAGAAATAAAGCCCTTCAGTCGCTAATTTTTTCATATTAGGTGCAACGGGCTCTCCATTGAAACTAAGATCTAAAGTAAACTGTTGTGTACTTTCAGCATGAATGAATAATACATTCTTTCCTTTAAAAATATCTGTATAAGCATTCTTTTCTGTTGGTGTCTCTCTAGTTTCATAAAATTCACGGAATGCTTTTGCATTTTTATCATACCCAAATAGTGGATTTAATTGCGATTTTAATGTCGCATATAAATCGTTTACTTGATAAGTATAAATACCAAATTTCATAACGAGATATTCTCGATTCCATTGTTTACTCAAACGACTAATATCCACTGAATTTAGTGTTGATATAAAAAATCCTAAGAAAATCAGTCCTACTGCAAAGGTATTGACAGCTCGGACTTTTCCTATTTCCACTTTTGCTACCTCAGTATAGTAATCCCTTTTCTTTAATTTATAATGAATATAAACCATTGCGAACAATTGCCATATATAACAGAAATCCTTCAATTCCATAACATTTTCAACAACTGCATCACTAACTCCAATTACTTGTAATGAAGTTTCTAATAATGAAACGGATGCGAATGATAAAAAATTTGTATAATAGATTGAATTGATAAGACAATCTAAAGTAAAAATAATTGACCAAGTCATATAGTATTTAAATTGATTTTTTGGTTTAATAAAATAACCGATAGCCCCTATCATTAGTACAATTGCAATATCAGCTAGAAATGGTGGTAAGTCAAAATAATTTTTGACAGTGAAAAAACGCAATAGACTCGCATTAATAATAGAACTTATAACAAAAGTAAAAAATAATATATTCGTTTTAAAATAATTTTTTGATGTTAATTTTATACTTCCAATAGTAGTTTTCATAGATTCTTTTTTCAAATTATCACCTCATGAGAATTCTTTTCTAGTATATCACTTTTCACTTTTATTTTCAAATACTCTATCTATAAATATGTAAAATAAAAAGAGATATTATCTCTTTTCAGACTGTTGACAAATAGGTTCAAAATGACTTATTTGTCTTTTTTTATGAAAAGTCAGATAAAATAAAGGTAACTTCTATTAAGCTATCTACACTAGGCATAATGATGTAAGGCGAACTTCTTTAGATTCATGCACGCATAAAGCAGAGTCAACTCTCGGTGGACTCTTTCTTTTGTTCTAAAGTATGTATTTCTTAAACCATACTTCGTTTTACCATCTGCAAAGACTCTTTCTATATGTTGTGGTCTCTGTTTATATATTTCTTTTACATCGTTATGATGTCTATAATCATTTACTATTTCTTTATATCCTTCCCATACATGTCTTAATAGTTGTTTTTGTTTACCTTTTGTACACTGACTTTTAAATGGACAACTGGAACAGTCATGTTCATCTGCTTTATAAATAATATAACCATTTTTATCGATTCGACCTGTTGGTATTAAATCTTTCTCATTTGGACATATGTATATATTATTATATTCATCATAGGTAAATTCATATTTTTTTAAATAATTCTTTCGATATCCCTTTCTGGTATATGGAAAAGCAGGTATCATTTCTAAATCGATTAATGTTTTACATATATGGGGTGTGAGATACGCGGCATCTCCTACAAAATAATCGATTACTTTTATATCATAGTGATCTGTTAAATTTTCAAATGATTGATAAAAAGATACTGAATCATGGACATTACTTCCATTTGTATCTACTGTTACTACATAATTGTTATTTTCACAAATAACACTGGTATTATATCCAAACATTTTTTCCTTATCACTTTTATATAGCATTCCTGCATCTTTATCTA
>DICM01000028.1 GCA_002416285.1 Caryophanales bacterium UBA5026 | reverse complement strand
CAAGGACTCTTCCAGAGGGTGGGACAACCACTGTTTCATTGTTCACTTTGTACTGTATCCATACATCTTGCACACGAGCAAGTGGTATCGTAATTGGTCCCGTGTAGTCTTCCCAGTTCAAGGTATCATCACTTCTTACTTCTCCTTCACTACCTAGTCTCCATTTCCGTTCTGTTGAATTCGAAGGATAATAAAGTGTAAGTCGAACCCATCCATCAAAGACTTCTTCTTCTTTTTGTTCCCGCTGTCCAGAAATGGCACAATCTTCTTTCACAGTAAGTGATTCATCAAAGCGGACCTTTGTCTCTTCATAGTCTTTGACGGCACATTTTCCTACCTTTTCACTCCATAACGCTAACGCAATCTTCCCATTACTTTCAACGACCACTTCTCCATAGTCCGGATGTTCTCCTTTTACCTTTAGAGCGTTCGTTTCATCGGGATATTGATACACTTTCTTTTTCGTTTCCAGATTACTTAACATTGATTCTGTATAACGATATTCAGCGGCATCGCGAATCCCATAAGCAGAATCCAAGAACGCTTGTTCTCTCGCTTTCCCGACCACGTTTAAAATAAGCGGTGTTGCGATTAACGCAAGCACTCCTAGTATTACAATTACCGCTAGTAATTCGATTAATGTAAATCCTTGTTTCTTCATATTGATACCCTACCTTACTACTATTATGATATCATTTATAACTCTTTTTCACAATAATTATCAATATCTTTGTAGCAGAAAATTCAACAAAAAAATCTGTATTAAAACAGATTTAAAAATTGAATTCTTTTTTGAATATTAGTCGCCTCTTTTATGATTCCATATTCCTGTTCAGCTTTCTCTTCTATAGTAGTCCCTAATATAATTTCTAATAATTCAGATATATGTTGATCTATATGCCCTTCTTTTATCAACAAAGTAGGATACTCACTAAGAATTAATCTTAAACTTAATAGCGCAAATTGATAATATGCAATACTATTTCCACACTGATTTTTTAACCAATCTATCATGAAATAGTAATCAAAAGTTAGGAAAGAGGCATGTTGTTCAATACTAAATGTATTATAATTTTTTAGTTTTTTTCCGATAACCGGAACAACTTCTAATCTATTTTTTCTATTGATATCCTTTGCAATCTGGCTAGTTACTTCGTTCTCCTCAACCATCATTCCATTCATTCGTCTAGTATATAATTGCTCATATATTAGATTATTTGGAGCAAAACCTGATTCAAATATAGCGTGCATTTGACTCGTCTTTTTACCTTGCCCAGTAATGAAAAATTGTTTTTGAATTTCTCTTAATATAGGCTCTGTTTGTTTTGTATAATAGCCATATTTATTATCAATCAATAAGGCTTTAAATAATTCAAAATGCGTAGCTATCATTTCAATACTGATATGAACAATATCACCTTTATTATTAAAAGCTTTTTGACCAAAGAAAAGAAATCTTAAATATCTTAAAAATATATATTCTTCTTTGTTTCTAATCATATCAATATCTCGTATATCCATCATCTAACCTTCTCCAGTTCCATATGATTAAGGATTTTTTGTATTTCCTTATAATTTTTTACGGTAATATAAGTAATATCATTGCGAATCTCCATTGGAATATCCTCTAAATCTCGTTCGTTTTCCTCTGGAATAAAAATAGTTTTTACTCCTCCACGATGAGCCCCAATACTTTTCTCTTTTAAACCACCGATTGGAAGTACATTCCCTCTTAATGTAATTTCACCAGTCATAGCTATGGTCTTTGAAATTTTCTTTCCTGTAAAAGCGCTAATAATTGCGGTTGTCAGTGCAGTTCCTGCACTTGGTCCATCTTTTGGAATGGCTCCTTCTGGTACATGAATATGAATATCATTTTTAATTAATTTATCATACTCAATACCAAAATATTTATAATTCGATTTTATATAATCGAGCGCTATGATGGCACTCTCTTTCATAACCTCTCCAAGTGATCCTGTCAAAACTAAATTACCAGTTCCTTTAAAATAGGTTACTTCAATTGGTAGAATATCTCCACCAGCATAAGTATAAGCTAATCCATTGACAACTCCAGGACCATTTAATCGCATATTTCCTCTTGTATACTTTTCCTTACCTAGAAATTGACTTACTTTTTTTACATCAATGATGAACTTATTTACAAACATTCTTTTCTCTACAATCATAGTAACAATTTTACGAATAATGGTAGACATCTGACGTTCCAGTTCACGAACACCTGCCTCTTTGGTATAGTTATGAATTACCTTTAATATAGCATCCTCTTTAAAATCAATTCCTGCAACATTGACACCATGTTCTTTACATATCTTCGGTAATAAATGATTCTTTACAATATCTATTTTTTCATATTCCGTATAACCTGAAAGATTAATAATTTCTAAACGATCTTTTAATGCTTCTGGAATATCTTCAATATAATTTGCTGTCGTAATAAACATTACTTTAGAAAGATCAAAATCCTCTTCTAGATAATTATCACTAAAATACTGATTTTGTTCTGGATCTAATATTTCCAGTAGAACACTAGCTGGATCTCCTTGATAATCCCGATTCATTTTATCAATCTCATCAATTAAGAAAACCGGATTTTTACTACCTGCTTTCTTAATAGAACGGATAATTCTTCCTGGATTCGCACCGACATAAGCTTTTCTATGTCCGATAATTTCTGCCTCGTCACGCACACCACCGACCGACATTTTTACAAAATTACGATGCATAGCAGTCGCAATACTAAAAGCAAGTGAGGTCTTACCAACACCTGGGGGTCCTACCAAACATAAAATTGGACTTTTTAAACTTGCTGTCATTTGTTTTACGGCTAAATACTCAATAATACGAGTTTTAACAGATTCAAGACCATTATGAGTTGCATCTAATTTTTCCCTGACATCATTTAAATCATCATTGTCGATTGTCATTTTTTCCCAAGGAAGTTCTAGTAACCAATCAATGTATGTCCTAACAATATTAATTTCTGGAGACATTTGATTTAAACTTTCATAACGCTTAATTTCAGATAATAAACGTTCTTTTATTTCTGGAGAGGCTTTTAATTTATTTGCTTGCTCCGTAAGTTCAATTACTTCTTTCTCCTTGGTTGAAGTATCTCCTATTTCTTCTTTTAAAAGTTTTATCTTTTCTCTTAATAAAAATTCTTTCTGATTTAAATCCAGTTGTTGCTTTACTTTACTATCAATACTTTTTTCAATTTCAAATAGTTCTAATTCTTGAGCAATATCTTTTAGAATAAAATAAGAACGTTCTAATGATGAAATTTCATTTAAATAGTTTTGTAAACGATTTGTTGTAACTTGGAGATAAGGAGCGATTAGATCTGTCATTTTCCCTAGATCTTTGGTATCGTGCAAAAACCCGAGAATACTGTTACTAGCATAAGGTAAAACTTTGCAATATTGTTCCATTTCTTGAATTAATTTATGTGCCATTGCAAATTCAAGTTTTGAGTCATTTTCAATTTGCTCAAAGTCTGTAATGATAACTTCTAAATTCTCATCAACCTTATTAAAATTTAAATATTCAACTACCTTAGATCGCTTTACACCCTCTAGAACAACTCGCATTTTCCCATTTGGTAATTCCATCTTATGAGTGATCTTAGCAACAACGCCAATACGAGATAGTTCATTGATTTTAGGTTCTTCTTCTAAAGGATCAGAGGCTTCTACTAAAAACAGATAGCTACTATGAAATAGTATTGCACTATCAATAATTGTTTGATTCATCGATTTATCAAACTCTAAACGTAGTTCATTATAAGGAAGGAGAACCATATCACGTAGTAGTAAGACAGGTAAATTCATTTTCTCCATAGTCCACCTCCAAAATTGTTTTCTATTATATTACAAAAATCAAAAAAAGTCCATTTTTTTCAAAAAAAGATCATTATTTGTTGGATAGAAAAAGAACAAAATTTAATTTGTCCTTTTATCAATCTTATAATTGATTGAAAGTTAACGTTTTTGTTGTTATATTACCTGCTTTATCAGTAGCCTGAAACGTATATGTCCCATTTTTAGTAATTTTATATCTTGTTACGGATCCACCGGATAACCGGTCAATCATATATGGGAGCATATTAATAATCTCTACCGTTCTTACTTGTGAATTGATCCATCTTACCCCATTTCTTTCTAAGTATCCTAACGGAACATAAGTATTAGAGTTGTAATTAAATGTATACCATGCTTCCGAATCCGAAACTAATTTTACTAATTGCTCACTATCATTTGATACTCCCAAATTATCTCTACCAAAAATAGTTATTTCATTTTCTCGATTTTTAATTGGGGTCATAGCAGCTGATTGAACTTGTTGGGAAGTTGAAACAATGGAAAGTATTGTGTAATTGTCATTACCAACTGTTAATATATTGATTCCTTTACTGTATAAACTATTAATCAAAGTATACTTTACAGATGCCCACCAATCATCATCACTTACCACTACATTATATCCGGCAGAAATAATTTGACTTTCTGTCATACTTTCATTATAGTCAACTTTCGAAAAATATTTTTTTAATTCAGATACCATTTTATTAGAGCGATCCGATAGAACCAGTATCTTAGCAGTTCTAGGTTTTAGAGCAACAGTTGATGTATCAGGTAGTATAATTGTATCTATTCCAGAATCTGCATCTGATGTAGCAGCCTCAACAATTATTTCGGTTTTGCCTGAATTAACTTTATAAGTCAAACTTAGATAAGGTTCCTTTGTATCAATCTGTGTTATCGTAAGGGAACTTGCTGTTTTGGTATTTACTCCATCTGTAACTTGAGCTATTACAGAACCATTAGCTGTAAAAGTTACATTAGCTGTTGCACCACTACTTACTGTCGTCCACGTACTCCCACCGTCTATACTGTATGTATAGATAAATTCATCTTGTCTCGGTGGATAAGTTATTGTTACTACTTTGGAGGTTGCCCAACCAGTTTTATCGACACTATAAGTTGGCACTTCCACTTCACTTGTTACGACTATTATCTCCTTTGTCGTTTCTAATCTATTTTCATTGATAATAGTGATCTTTATTTTATATTCTTTCTCACTTATTAAATCAGTAAAAATTATCTGATTTGTACTACTTGTTTGACTATCAATAATATTATTTCCATCTAATAATTCATATTTATATGTTATTATTTTACTTTCTTCTTCAGTTATCGCTGCTTCTGGTATGATTACTCTTATACTTTTTGTTGTAACCACTGTATTTATTTTACTTTCATCTAGAACTGGAGGCGTTACATCTAATTTATAACAATCTGTTACAACTGTTAAGTTTTCTTTTGTACCAGACACACAATATTTGCCATTTGTCACTTTTACTGCTTCATAATCATTATTTTCATTTTTTATTATAGTTCCACCGATAAATTGGCTTTTATTTTTTAATTTCAAATCTTTCACTAATAATCCGTCAGCCGGTAGATTGCTCACATCATTTTCGATTAAGTAATAGTCAACTGCATCAAGTGCACTTGTTACACTTGCTTTGAATGCTGATTTTTGAGTATTTGTTATTAGTGTAAGAATTAATGGTACTGCTATTAAGCTTATGATTGCTAAAATGACAATAACTGCCAATAACTCAATCAGTGTAAATCCTCTTTTTCTCATGTAATCCTCCCAAAACTTAATGCACTTTAGTATGCTTTTCAAGAACATATTATTCTTCTTCATTCCAATACATCATTTTACGTATGTTATTCAAACAATAAAGTCATTCTACTATTTGTTTATAGAATTTACAAACAGAGAGATCAAATTTCTTCTTCTGATAGTTCCCTTATCACTTTTTTTACTAGCTGACTGCTTTTCTTCACATCTTCAATACTACATTCACAATGACCTGCAATTCTTTTTGTGCTTTCACTTTTAGAAACTAAATATTCTTTTGTATAGACTATAGAGCTTATTTGTTTCAATAGATTATAATCAATTTCATCACTTTCAAATTTGTATAAATGATTTCGGACTATCTCACCAACTATTTTCATTTGTTTTTCTTTTTTTTCTGGGAACTGGACAGAAATTACATTATCATTAATTTCACCTAAAGGAGCTAATTTATTAATAACCACATCCAATCCTAACGATAGAGGCATTTCATTATCTGGATATTTTCTAAAATAATAATCACCATCTGGATAGATTCCAAAAATGATTAAAAGATTCATCATACTTTGAAGTCTAAGATGTGTTTTCTGTAAACTAAAATTTGGATTTTCAGAATAAAACAGACGATATATATGGCATAATTTTTCATCGTTTAAATCTAAATTAATCGGTGTTGCATCATTTAACTTATTAATTCTCCCTAGTAATTGTGTTATTAAATTTGATACACTCTGAGAAGTGGAATATTCCTTTATTCTTGAATTAAAATTAGAAGAAAAATGAATTCCAGCACTTTTTGTATAGCTAAATTCAAAATATTCGGCGTCTAATTCATTTGTTTCTTTATCAAAATAAGCAATTAATTCTTTTTCTTGATAAACAACTGAATTTTCATCATTTGGATTTTTTAAATTAATGTACAAATAAGTTTCTTCAATATCTTTAAAGATGGTACGAATATATGTCGCAACCCGCAATATATCTAGGTTTCTATTTTTTACTTTAAAAATGTTATCTAGAAGTAATCGTATTTGTTGTTCATTAGCATTTTCTAGCATTTGTCCGCGAAAAGTAAAATTCAAAGTTGACCCATCACTATTATGAAATGTTTCGATAAATTCTCTCTCCATAAATACCTCCCTTATAATTATATAGTAACACAGATTAATAAACTTTAGCAATTATTCTCAGAAAAGAGGATTAAATCCTCTATTACTTTTACTGAAATTTTTGTATCCTTCTTGCCATCATACGAATAGGCATAAATGATAATTAATTATAAAACAATTTAAAAAAATCCGATTTAAGGATTTTTTTCTTACATTTTATCTGATTTCACGGGCTTTATCCATCCCAAAATAATTCGCATTGATAGTAATATCTCCAACATTATAGATAATTCGATAGATATACCCTTCTTTATCTAAATAGATTTTACCTTCGACATTTTTATCAACTTTTAAATCATTTAGAATTGTATCTTTTAAAATTTTATTAACGACATCTTTCTTAAACGTTACATCATAAACAGTATACTCATTCTCTCCTATTTTTTCTGTTGATTTTTTACTTCTTTTGACAATATTATTTAATCCTTCTAAATAAACACTTGGATTTTTATAGTTTATATCTTTAGAATATTCAGTTTCTTTATCGTCTGCTATTATATAAACCTTATTATCTTTAATATGATATTCTTCTTCCTCTATCGCATTGGTTTCAACATTTATTCCTTTTGATAGCTTGATGTTATACTGTTCATTTTTATAGTTTTCAATACGAACTATTTCATTGATACTTTGATTCTTATAACTACCGTAAATTCTTAAATCTAAAGTATATCCATTAATTCCTTTGTCACTAACCTCCATTTTTTTAAAATTAGCATCCAAATTTTTATTACCACATCCGCTTAAGAGTATGAATAAAGTACCTATAAATAATAATCTTTTCATATTTTTCATTATAATCTATTTCCTTTCTTTATACATTTGTTTAAAAATCACCAAATAATTTTAATTTCTATTAGGAATCAGACACATTAATATTCCCATTTTGATGAATTACCGTTCCAGTTACAAAGGTCTGACCTGATTGATTTGAACAAGTAATATCACTCCAACCAAATGAACGTCCTGTTTTATTTATAATTGCATTGAGTGTATTATTATTATAGAAATCTTTGCAAAAGGCTTTATCTCCTATCCATGTAACACTGTCTGAAATTGTTACATTTGTTAGGTCATTATTTGAAAAGGACCGTTCTTCAATACTTGTAACACTATTTGGTATTATCACACTTGTTAGATAATTATATTCAAAGGCATAATATCCTATCCGTGTAACACTATTTGGTATTGTCACACTGGTAAGTTGATTTCCATAGAAAGCATATTCTTCTATTCTTTTAACACCATTTTCTATATTATTTGCCATATCTTTATTCCCATGAATTAAAGATTCTCCGTCTTTTGTATATACCGCTCCATTAACAGATTTATAATTTGAATTGTTGGCATCAACGATTATCTTCGCATCCGGATTAGTAACAAATGGATTGGAATATATATCTGTAACACTTCCGGGAATTGTTACACTTGTTAAATCATTAGAGGCAAAAGCATGACTCCCTACAACTGTAACACCATTTGGTATCGTTACATTTGTTAAGTGATTATATGCAAACGTATTATTTGCTATATTTGAAATACTGTTTGATATTGTTACACTTGTTAAACTATTGTATTTAAAAGCTGAATCACCTATACTTGTTACACTATCTGGGATTGTTACACTTGTAAGTTGATTCTGAAGAAAAGCAGAATTCCCAATACTTGTGATACTGTTGGGTATTGTCACACTTGTTATTCGATTACAAGCAAAAGCAGAACTTCCTATACTTGTTACACTATCTGGAATTATTACATTAGTCAGTTGATTATAAGCGAAAGCAGAATCGCTGATCCATTTCGGACCGTTTAATATAGTTACATTTGTTAGTTGATTACTTGCAAATGCACTAGATGATATTTCTGTAACACTTCCAGGAATTGTTACATTAGTCAGTTGATTTTTATAAAAGGCACTCCATTTTATACTTGTGACACTGTCGGGTATTGTCACACTTTGTAATTTATTCTCAGCAAAAGCGTTAACTCCTATACTTGTAACACCATCTGGAATTGTTACACTCGTTAATTGATTGGAAGCAAAGGTGTAATCGTATATATTTGTAATACTATTTGATATTGTTACACTTACTAATTTATTTGCTTCAAAAGCAGAACCACCTATACTTGTAACACTATTTGGAATCGTTACACTTACTAATTTATTTCCATAAAAAGCAGAACCACCTATACTTGTAACACTATCTGGAATCGTTACACTCGTTAGTTGATTTGTACGAAAAGCAGAACTTCCGATACTTGTAACACTATTTGGAATTGTCACACTTGTTAGTTTGTTAGAAGTAAAAGCAGAAATACCTATACTTGTAACGCTATTTGAAACAGTAACATCTGCTAGAGTATTATAAGCAAAAGCATAATCACCTATACTTATAACACTATTTGGAATTGTGACACTTACTAATTTATCTCCATAAAAAGCGGAATCCTCTATATTTGTAACACTGTTTGGGATTGTTACACTTGTTAAATTATTGTATTTAAAGGCATTCTGCTTTAAATTTATAATATTTACTTGATTAATAGAAAATGGAATATTTAAATCAGTAATGGTCGGCTGCCCATTACTATTTCCTTGGTAACAATAATAATCAGTTATAGCATTAGTACTCGGATTAAATTGATAGCAATTGTTCACTGCCAAATTAATGGTTGCACTATCTTTCCCACCATTAACATTCTTCACACTACATTCAATATTATAACTCCCTTGTTCTAAACCTTCTGTAGCGATAATTTCATTCTCATCACTCTTGCAAGTACTATTTTCAATTTCACTTTCGCTCGTAACAGTAAAGTAATTCATTAGATCAACATTCGTTCCTGGAGTTATTGCCACATAGTCTCCTGAATTTGATACGATACTAATCGTATCATCGATTGGGTCTTCAGGTACACTACATTCTTCTTTTGACATTTGCTCAAAATTAACTTCACCATTCTCATATGATTTTGACGCACAATATCCATATTGATAAAAAGCAATCGCAACCTTACCTTCGTCATTGATAAATAGTATACCACTAGTGGGATTACTTCCCTTGTAATCCACATCTATATTTCCTTGTACACGATTAGAATTACCATTTTCATATTGATACTCCGTTAAAGTTAAGCTTTCTTCATTCAATTGTTTTAGCATATAGCTTTGCTCCGCTGCCTCGACAATTCCCTTACTACTAGCCTTAAATGCTCCTGTTTTTGCATTATCAATTACACCGAGAATCAACGGTGTTGCAATAAGTGCAATAATAGAAAGTATTACGATTACCGCTAATAATTCAATTAGCGTAAACCCTTTTGATTTCATCAATTTTCACTCCTCAGTTTACAGATTTACATCAGTATTCCTATTCTCCCTAAGAATAACACATTTTTTGTCGAATTACAAGACATATTGCAAACAAAAAATAGAGGAGTTAATCCTCTATTACTTTTACAGAAATTTTTGCACTCTTCTTACGATCATGAGAATAGACATAGATTGTCGTACTTCCTTTTTTATTTGCACAAATAACTCCCTCATCTACACTCGCGATAGAATCTTTTTTACTTCCCCAAATAAGATTTTTATTGCTCGCATCGTCTGGTTCTACCCAACCATCAACCTCATATTCTTCACCAACTGTTAAAGTTAATTTAGAATCACTAACCTTTACCTTTTTAACTGCGATCTCTTTTACATTGACATATACATATCGATCTTCACCACGATAAGGTGAAATTGTCAAATAAGCTTTACCAGCTCCAGTAGCGGTAACAAGACCATCCCCATCAACTGTAAAAACGTCCTCATTACTACTAATTAAGTCAACCTCGTCAAAATCAATATACATTCCTGGAATCATTAAATCCCATTCATCATCGATATTAAATTCCAAATAAACAGGTGTTTCCTCTGGATTGCTCGCTTTGCGACTTCTTACTTCAACTGAAACGGATGCGGTTTTACCATCTGATGTTTTAGCAGTTATAGTTGTCTTTCCACGTTTTTTACCAATTACTCTACCATATTGATTAACAGATGCGATACTACTATTTTTACTTTTCCAAGTAACTTCATCATCAGTGTAGACATGAATAAACTCTCCACCATTAATATCAAGTGCTAAAGACTGAATATCGAGTTTTAAATGTTTTTTTGGATCTGTAACAGTTATTTTAATTTTGGCTGTTTTTTTAGTATCATTATCTTTTACAGTTATTGTTGCAGTTCCCTCTTTTTTAGGCTTTATATTACCATTATTATCAACTGATACGACAGTACTCTTACTACTAGACCATTTTAAATTGGTTGAAGCTGTGGCAGGTTCTATCTCTAAACTTAATTTTTGATTCTCATTAACTTCAACTTCTAGTTCTTTATCGTTAAAATAAAGTTTATTTAATTTTTTATCCTCAACTGTTATATCGATAGATGCACTTGATCCACCATTTTTTGCTTTTACAGTAATTGTTACTGTTCCAGCTTTTCTACCAGTAATGTATCCACTACTATTTACAGAAGCAACAGATGAATTGCTGCTACTCCAGATAAATTTTCCGGCATCAGATCCTTTTGGTTCTACTGATACATTTAGTTTTAGTTGTTGATTCTTATTAATTGTATCTGTTGTACTAGAAATAATTAGATTAGATGGCGATGGCACTGTCACTTTAACTCGAACAGTTGCTTTTCTTTTCCCATCATTACTCGTAGCTGTTATATATGCTGTTCCATTTTTATAAGCAGTTACAAGCCCATTTTGATCAACTGATACTACACTTGTTTTTGATGATTTCCAAGAAACACCATTTTTTTCAACATTGCTTGGACTTACTGTCGCCGTAAGTTGTTTTTGTTTCCCATTAGACATTTCAAATGCTGATGTATTGATCGTTACCTTACTTGCATAAACAGGTTTTACATTAATTGTCTTTTTTGCGGTTGCTCCAGTTGCTTCTAGTCTTGCAGTAATTATCGCTGTTCCAACTGAATGAGCCTTTACAACACCATTTTCTACAGTTGCTACACTCTCATTAGAAGAAGACCAACTTACTCTTTTATCCTTATAATTTGATGGTTTTATAGTAGCCTTTAAAGTATATGTATTTCCTTTTAACATACTTGTACTTCCATAGCTTAAACTAATTTTAGGATTAGTAGCAGCTATTTCAACAGCACTAATTCTTTCTTGTCCAAAACCTAAAAATAAAACTAAGAATGCGAAAGCAAATAAAAATGAATTCTTCATCTTATTTTTCAATTTCATATTATCCCCCCCATTTGTTACTGATATTATAGCAGTTTTTTGCAAAATTGACAAATTTTGTGAAATTTAAGTAAAATAAAAACACTTATAAAATTTTATTTTATAAGATTTTATTCTAGAATCATACTATAAGAAAAAAGATCATATTTATGATCTTAATGAAACAATAAAAAACCCAATACCAAGAAGAATGTCTCAAATAGAAAAGTAAGTAAAGCTAGCATACAGACACTTGTAAAGGCAGCTTTATCGTCTGATCCATAAAATTTAGAACCTAAGGTTCCACTAGTCTTTATTTTAGAAATACCAGCTTGTTTACGATTGTTAGAACTATTAAAATTCTGTTGTGCATAATTTAACATATAACAATATAATTGAAAATCCTTTTGACCTTCTTCTGTATTTATATCAGCAAAACGATTCATATCTTTTAATAGGCTTTCGTAATTACCTCCATGTTTAAAATATTGATGATATATCCCTATTTTTTCTCTTAATTTTATATTAGAAAAGCCAATTTGAAGAATATCGCGATAAGTACGTAAATACTCATAAAATTCTTCATTAGTGATACCCTCTGATGAATTTTGATTTTTTTCATTGCTTGATTCTGAAATATTTTTCAAATAGCTTTGATATTCTTGAAGTCTTTTTAAATCTGGATATCTTTCTAAATAATCATGATTATTTTGATTCATATTTACTCACCTTCTTGATATTCTAACGAATCGACTTCAACCTGATTAATAGACTGAAATCTTTTTGTTATCTTCTCTGTCGTAGTATGTATATCTTTTACATCTCGTCCAACGGTTTCAATACTTCTAGATAGCTTGTCCCATCGATCCTTATATCTTCTAAATTCTTCGTCTAATAGTCGTAATTCCTTATGAATTACAGCCGCATATTGATCCCGTTCCATATTTTTAATAATAATCTGTATTGTAGTTAATGTACTAATTAATGTTGTTGGACTAGTTAACCAAACTCTCTTTTTATAAGCATACTCAATAATATCACTATGGTAAGCATTCACTTCGGCAAAGATTGCTTCTGCTGGTAAAAAAAGAATTGCTTGATCTGATGTTACACCAGGAATGATATACTTGTTAGAAATCGCATCAATGTGCTTCTTCATGTCTAATTTAAATAACTTTGCTGCTTGTTCACGAATTTCCTCCGAATAATTTTTATCAACCATCGTACGATAATTTTCCAATGGAAATTTAGAATCAATGCAAAGTAAGCCTAAAGGATCTGGAGCAAAAAGAGCGCAATCTACAATCGTTCCATTCTCAAGAGAATATTGCATTTTATAAATTGTTGTATTATTTTCCCCAAATACATTACTTAGGATATGTTGAAGATGAACTTCACCAAAAATACCTCGTGTTTTTTTATCCGTCAATACACTTTGCAATGAAACAATATCACTAGAAAGATGGTCTATCTTTTTTTGTGCCTCATCTATTTTTGACAGTCTCTCCAGAACAGAGGTAAATGTTTTATTGGTTTTTTCAAAGTTTTGATCCAATCGCTCATTCACTTGATCATTGATTAATCGAAGTCTTACTTCTAGGCGCTCATTGAGTGCTAAAAAATCCTGGTTTAATTCTTTTGTTAAATTATTCTGAAAATCCCCAAGTTCTTTAACAGTGGTGGTTTCAAGTTTCCCTAGTCGTTCTGTAATATTTGATTCGTTGATATTTTTAAATAGTGAGAAAACACTAATAACCAATACTAAAATTAGTATTCCCAGAATAACATATTCCATTAAATCCCTCTCATTCTAATCTAAAATTTCGAACTGCTATCTTTGATAACAAAAATACAAATAGAAGTAACAAAGATAACTTCCAAAGAACAGCAGTATTAGTAATACTCTCTACTAGTGTTGTCCCAATAAATCCCCAAAAGTAAACAACTATCGCTTTTGAAAGAAATAATGCGATTAAATACTTAGGATAAGTTAGTTTAGAGCATCCTGCTGCAATATTAAATAAAAATGCTGGTGAAAATGGAAAAGACATCATTAATACTAAAGTTGGAAAAGGAATCTTATTTACTTTGGAAATAAATCTTTCTATTTTTTCATTTCGCTTAACAAAATGAAATCCTTGTCTGAACAGAAAGAAACTGATCGAGCAACCAATAATAGTTGCAACCCACGATAAAACAAAACCAATTAGATTTCCAAATATTAACATATTTGTTGCAATGAAAAAACCAAGTGGTAAAATTGGAATAATTGACTCTAATATAATGGTGAGCATTCCAATACTAAATCCAATCAAAATAGAATTTGACATTACAGTACTTTTTAATGTCACTACGATCATTCCGATAATGTTTTCCATAACTACCTCATTCTCTTTCATTATAATACAAATTGGGAGATTTGAAAAGAAAAAAAGATTGGAAAATCTTTTTTAATGTTTGAGCACCCATTCTTCATATCCACCCTGCAAGTTCATGACTTTATATCCTTTTCTAGATAATATTTGACAAGCACTCTTACTTGATAATCCTTTTTGACAATATAAACAATAACTTTGTCGAGGATTTAAATATTTTTCTGGAGTAAGAATTAAATTATCAAATGGGACATTAATAGACCCTGGGATATGATTATTATTATAATTTTGAATGCTTCTAATATCAATAATGTTTAGTGAACCTAGATGCTTAAGTAAATCTTCAACAGAGATACTGGACATCATTCTAACCACCCTACTATATTGTATGTAGGAGTTTTATTTTTGATTCATTTTTATTCGTCTTCATCATGAAAGAAATCGTCAAAGAATTGATCATCCGTTATATCACTAAGTGATTTAATTGACACTTCATCATTATGTTTCTCTTCTTCTTTTAGAAATTCAGGAACTTCTTCTGAAGTACTATCAGTAATAGCTTCCGAAGTTTCTCCCGCATGATCTACGATATTTAAATTAGTTGGTATTGAAGTGACAATTTCAGAATCATCACCTGACAAATTATCGACTTGGTTTGACTTCTCTTTTTCAAGACGTTCTTCTTCTTCAAGCTCGGCAATTTTAGCGTCAATTCTTTTTACCAATTCATCTACATTAATTCCACCAGTTGGAGATGATTTTGGATCTGAATTCATACCAGAAAATGGATTCATTCCTGGTAAATTTGGAAATCCTGGCATCGAATTATTTGATCCCATCATCGGGTTCATTCCTGGTAATCCTGGAAAATTAGGCATTGCTGACATATCGCCCATAGATCCAAACATCTCGTTCATTTTGTTTTGTCTTTTCTCATCGACGACCGCCTTTAAATCAAAGACTGGAACGACTTGTTTTTGTCTTTCTGGATAATCAGCTTTTCCATACTCTTTTCCCCACATATGAGCACTTTCCATTTTAAAGTTCGGTGTCATCACTGTTTTATATGGCATCATACGAATACGGACTACAATAATTGACCACATTTTCATACGTTGCAAATCACTTACAGTGACTAATGGCGTACTGGCAGTCTTATCATCTTTTTTCGATTTCACTTCTCCACACATTTTACTAATTTCTTCAAGTGCAGCTAGCTCACTACTAATAAGATAAATAATATTACCACAGTTACCTTTGATCGTTTCACCGTTCTCTTTACCATAAACTTGATTCAATTGAGCAAAGTTCTGAATGATAAAATTAAAACGAATTTTACGGCTACGTGCTGCTGTTACCATGGTGGTAACATCTTTAAGTGGTGGCATATTAGCAAACTCATCCAAAATAAAGTTCGTACGGTAAGCAAGTTTTCCACCATTTTGTTGGGCAACACCGATTAATGTTTCGTAACATTGTTTGATGAAGATAGTAACTAAAGAGTGGTATGTTTTCTTTTCATCTTGAATAACAATAAATACTGCTGTTTTTTTCTTACCGATATCTTCCATATCGAAATCACTATGTGCTAGCATTTCTGATAAATTTTCACGTGATGAAAATAATTTTATTTTTTGTTTAAATACTGATAAGATACTACCTTTCGTTTCACTTGGTGCCATTAGAGTACTCGCAACATTGACATATGCTGCTGAGGTTTGTGGTTTATCACTAAAATACTCTTTCATATAAGTGGAACCAGCAAGCTTTTCTTCCCCCACAGTAGTCATTAAGTTAATGCTATTAAGATTGATTTCTTCCTCTTTCGCATCATCAAATAAAGCTAATGATAGTCCGGCAAAATAATCTGCTGAAGTATTTTCCCAGAAAGGATCATTTCCTTTGCTTGATTCATCATAAAGAATATTTTTTGCTAAATCATCTAATAGCTCATTTGCTTTATCAGAGTTTCCCGCTTTATATAATGAATATGGTAAGGTTAATGGATTCCAACAATTTCCTTTTTGTGGTTCACGGAAATTTAATAGAATAATATTATATCCACGCTCACGTAATTCATTCGCATTATTTTCATAGATTTCACCTTTTGGATCGGTGATAATCATAGATTCACCTTTTTTTGCGAGAATCTTAACCATCGGTTGAACGAGCATTTCTGTTTTACCAGAACCTGTACTACCGATAATTAAATTATGGTAGGATCCATCATCAACCCAAATTTCTTTTCCATTATTAATTAAAGGAATTCCAGCTACTTCACTATGTTCATCCTGTGGGTGAACTAATTTTAGTTCCGCTTTCATTTCCTTATCAGTTGACCATCTTGAATAACCTTTTTCTTTTTTCGGAGCAATTTTTACCCCGATCCCTTTTTCACGTTCGAAAAAGTGAGATGATACACTCGCAAATGAAGCAATTAAGGCGATAATATATAATGTCATGGTTGGACCAATTAAATCACGTTCAAATGCAGGTAATGGATTGAGTCCATGAATCGTATTAGATCCAACAAAAGAAACCGCGTTCAATACAATAACTGCGATAAGATAGAGTAAAAATAAAGCATATAGAGCAAATATAGCCGCATCTTTTGATTCAGCACGAAATTTTAATTTCACCTAAATTCCCCCTTAAATTTCATTAGTGGACCGGACTTTTCGATACAAAATCAAACCACCAAACAATGCAATTAAAAGTATAATACCACCTATTATAAAGATTGGCAAATAATGTTCTAAATAATAATTAAAGATTATATCATAGCGCATTTGTTTTCCAATTTTGAACTCAATATACTTACTTTGATTATTTGGTGTAAATATCCATGTATAAGTATTTGTTTTTTCATCATAAGAATCAGCATTATTACTTAATACCTTGTTTTGAAATTGAATTGCAACTTCTACTTTAGTAAGCATTGCCTCACTATTCCCATAACCTTCTGGTTCTTCGAATAAAATATATATATAATTTTCACCAGTTGCCTTAAAAGATGTTCCATCTTTCTCATGAGAAATTAAAGCTGTTTCATATAGACCATGAAAAGTTGTACTATCAATGAAGGATTCAAGTGATTTATGGGTTTTATAAATGGTACCAAATGAAGTTGTAGCTCCAATTGTGTATTTATAGCTGTAGTCTTCAGGAGAAATCATATCCTTATAGCTCTCTCCATATTGTTTTAAAGCAGCTTCTACAGAGGTATTGTATTTGCTCAATACTTTATTGCTTTGATAGGCAGATGTTTCTTCAATTACCTTTTGATCACTTGTAATAAGAAGGTTTGTCTTAGACTCACATCCACTAAGAAGCAATATCCCTAATATTAAAATAATAAATTTAAAACTTTTAACGTTTTTCAATATACCACATCCCCGAATATATTTTACCAATTATTTGGCTATCAACTTCACTTTTTGTATACCATCCTACATTTTTTCTATTCCCAACATCATAAACCAAAATTTTATCATTCTCTGCACTGTTCAACTCTATTAGGTGTGATCCTGACTTGATTTTGAACTTTCCACAACATTGAACCGAAACAATCAACTTTTTACCGGATTGTAACATTGCATATAGATTCTCAAAGGTCATTTCTGATCTAGACAACCTACTAATTTTTACACCATATCTTGGTGCGACTATATCATCATCCCAAAATCCATTCGAAGTTCCACTATCAGGAGTACGATAATTCGTTTGCGTACAAACAAAGTTTGCTAACTCACTCATACTAACTTCTTTTTTCGTCAGATTCGTTACTGCTGTTGCAAAAGAAGCTAAAGCACATCCTGAACTTTGAATTGTTTTCTTACCATTACAGTAAGGGACATTACTAAATTGCCCTTGATTGTAATAACCGTAATATTCTCCATCGGATGAACCACTGCTATCGAAAATTGATGTTTTAGTTAATAAATTGTTTAATAACGATGTTGGATCAATGAATTTTTGATTTTGATCCTGTAAACTAAAATGTAAGTGTGGGCCTGTTGCCATCCCGCTTTGACCAACATAGCCAATCACTTGTCCACAGGTAACCTTTTCACCATATGAAACAGCAAAACCACTCAAATGATAGTACCCTGTATAATTGTCATATTTTCCATCATTATCAAGATCGTGACCAATTCTAACAAAGTTACCGCCTTCAAGTTGAGTACTAGTCTCTACTACTGTTCCTTGAGCTACAGCATGAACTTCTGTTCCGATTGGATAACCGGCAATATCAATTCCATTATGAAAACTACTTGAAATATCTGCAATTGGCTTAATTCTAAGTCCATATGGAGAAGATATTTTATAAGTTTCTCCAGATTGAATTTTAATTGGAGGTGAACTGCATGAATACATGGAAAAATTCGAATCATTATTCTCAGAAGTATTGCCATTATCACTTAATTTTGATAAATCTAATATTTCTTCGTATATAGTAATTTTACGTTGTAATTTTTCGCTATCTTTATACCCTTCGAGTAAATCAAGACGATATTTTTCAATATATCCGCCGCCAACTATATAAACCTCTGTATCAGTGCCATTACTATTATCCCCAATTGATTGTTTTGTGTAAGGATCATAATCCGCATATTCTGGATAAGTTCCATCCCATTGATAATCTGGATCGTCATCATATTGATAGAGCTGATTTTGATTAATAATACTGGTTAATGCACTAACATACTTAGTATCCGTTGCATATCCAGCAGCTTTTACTGCTTTTACTGCACACTCCCAATCACTATTAAAATTACAAATTAAGAAATCAGCATATCGAGAATAACTCCAAAAGAAATCACCACGGCCTATAAATCCTTCAACATCATCTGCATAACATCTAAACTTTGCAGCTTGGTAAATTCGATTACCTTTTCCATCATCTTCCCATGTGTTGAAGACTTTATATGCTCCTTCCCAACTACCCTTTTTCATACCAAAGTAATTATGACAGGTTCTAGTAATTTCACTATTCCCAATCTTCCAACCAGATTCTTGAACTTTTTGAGCTATTGTTACAGAAGGTAATATTCCCGAAACTTTTTGTAATTCTTTAGCAAGTGGTACTATCCAATCCAAAAATTCTTGCCTGTTTTGTGTATTAGACCCTCCACCGGTTCCACCACCTGAGTCTTCTCCACCGATACCTGTTCCAATAATATATTCTTTATACTGATTCATATTGAGGCGATATCTTATTTCAGTTGTTTTTTCGTTAGTATCTGGATCAATTACTTCTACTTCATATTCTTCTACCATAACATTGGCTAATATGTCAATTTGACTGCTAGATTTATACAATTCATCATCACTACGTTTATAAGAAAGAGTCGCAACTAAAACATCGATGTTTAAAGTCACATCTTTTTCTTCTTGATAACTATTATAAACTTCTTTCATTTTCTTCCAAAATTGAAAACCCTCACTTAAAGTACAATCTTCTTCAACTGTACCACTACTAGTGCTCACACAATATCCACGTGTAATTAAGTAATTAACCAACTCTTGATCAGTCATTGTCCCTAAAACATATGATTTGGGTAAATCATATGTGATACTACTGTTGTGAGTCTGATTAAACACTACCAATAGAATTATAAAGAAAAAGATACCTATTCCGGCTGCTATAGAGAAATAGAGTCTCTTCTTGAAAGTGAGAATAGACAAGGCTGCTGAATCTGGGCTAAAAGATCCTTTAGATGTTGAAGTATCTTCTTGTGTTGTTGTTTCCTCAGCAGTCTCAACAACACTATTATTCTGCTCCTGTGGTAACATATTTTCCTCGTTACCATTTTCTTCTTCAAACATATGTTACCACCACCATACTTTTTTATTTCTAGAATCCTCCACCACTTCCGAAAGAGTCTAATTCCTGTTCTGTAGCAATGACATTAATTCTCATACGTCTACTACCACATACAAACAAAGCTTCACCTTGATTATAACGTTTAATACTCTCTTTTTCATTATCGTTTAAATCAATTAATCTTGCTAAATCTTCAACTGCTTGTTTCTTTAATCCCATTACCAAGTAATAGGAAGCATTATCAAAAATAGCCTTTCCTTGCGTAATTACACTTGGATCACTAAAGTCACTAGGTTGCTGTGTAATAATAATTGTACCCGTATTGTATTTTCTAGCACGTCTTTGAATTTGAGCAAGGAAATCAGCTCCTAATGTATTATTTCCACTAAGCAACACATGAGCTTCATCAACCGTTAATACCGTATTTGTATTCTTATCGAGAGTAAGCCCCCACGCATACTTTAAAATATTAAAGAATAATGCATTTCTAATATTAATATCGGCATTCATTAATTCACGAATATTAAATACAATGAACTTACTTTGCGGACGAATGGTCGTATGTCCATCAAAATAATATTTCAACTCTTTTACAATCGGGCGAATTTTAAGTTCCAAGCGTTCCATAATATCTTTCTCATGAGTCTGCTCCGTCATTGAAGCTAAACGTCCACGTATAGTCGCATAAACATCACGGAAGGTTGGATAATCATCCGGTCCAAATTGTGAAAAATTAGTATTAAAATCCATACCAAATCTTCGATAAGTTTCTTGAACAACTTCACTAAACATGTTTAATATATCTTCATCAATCGTTGGATCATAATACTTCATAAAGGCTTTTATCGTTTGTAATGTACGGGTTAGAACCGTATATCCAAGCCCACCTTGGATTTCATCTTCATCCGCATCAATGATAACCTCTAGTGGATTAATCATTCCATATTCTCCACCTTTACCAAGATCTATAAAATCACCTCGGTAACGTCTAGTCATTTCTTCAAGTTCACCTTCTGGATCAATAACGACTAACTGGCAATTGTTACGAATATGCGTTCTAAGCATGATTTTAGCTGCTGTAGATTTACCACTACCAGAAGTACCAAGAATAATTAGATTCGCATTGTTTCGATTATGCTCTTTACGAATTTGATATAAAAATTGATTGAATAAAATTACACCACCGGAGAAATCCACTCCAAGTAAAGTTGACAATCCTGGGTCTTTAATACTATCAAAAATAAATGGATACATTGCTGCAATTGTCGGTGATGGTATTGGTGTGCCTATTCTATCTTCAATATCCTGATCGCCAAAAATTGGTAAAATAGATTTAAGTACTTTTTCCTGTTCAAAACGTAATGGAAAAGCTCGTAATTCCATTGCCTCTAAATAATTTCGAACAGTCATTTTTTTATTATTTAATTCCTCTTCACTATCCGCTGTAATCATGACATGTAATTGAAAATCGTAAATTTTAGATTGAGTAGCAGCTAACTGCGTAATAAATTGTTCCAACGACTCATAATCTTGACGGATTCGCTCCTGAATTGTTCGATCGTTTTCATCTTGATAGCGTTGCTTTAAATCGGCTATTTCACGGTTAAGCATTTTTTGAATGACACTAAACGGCATTGGAATATGTTTAATAACCACTTTAATTCCAGACATACTTGTAAGTGATGACAAATATCCAGGTTGAATATAACGTGGATATGAAACAGCGGTTAATATCGTTGCATATTTATCACTTATAACAAAATGATTTGATTTAAATTCTAACCCCTTAGGAGCTATCTGACTCTTAAGATCCACTATTAATCACCGTCCCAAAATTGGTAGTTTGTCCACCATTTAAAAAGTTATCTAAAATAATTCTTAAATCATCATTCGTTACTTGATGTGTGTTAAGTCCTGCATTAGCAAATGTAGATATCAATTGACGAATTCTTTTATTAATTACATCAGGACTTTTTTCTTTAAACAATAAGAAATACTCCGTATCGACAATATTATTATTCATAAACATATTTGCTTTATTAATATCTTCCATAATAAGTTTTCGAATTGTTTGATCACTTGTTGAATTAAACTGCACTTGCAATTGTGATAAATATACATTAATATCTACTGGTCGATCGGCAGCCATTACCCAAAATTCATAATCGATAGTATTATAAACATTTTTTAAATTAGCAATAATTGCATCTTGAGTAGAACCATCTAAAATAAAAATATTTCGAGGCATTATTTTAACACCAGTTACTTTATCACTGTTTTCAAGAATAATTGTTCCATCAGCAATATTTTTAATAGGAACAAAATCTAATGTATATTTACTTTTTACTATCTTCTTCGATTTTTTCACGAACACACCAACCTTTCCAAATAAACCTTTGTCGTGTTGTATAAAACTCCCACATACTACGAATTGCTGTCATAACATTATGATAATACGGAACAGGAAAGACAAGTAATCCTGTTACAGTCACAGGTGCAATTGAAATAAGTGCAACTTTAATATCAGCTATTGGGAGAATCATAATGCACACAACGGTTATTGCAATACCAATTCCAAAAAATATCATATCAAATTTATTAAATAATCCGAAGAAGAGTAAGGATTTTTTTGAATTTGCTGGAATCAAATAAGAATTTTGATTCATATAATCACCCCTTTTTAATTAAATACAAATAATTCGAATGTTAACTTACTTTGTTTTTTTAACCGCATCTCTAACATCTTTTGCATGAGCTAACTGTGTACTAGTTTGAAGTCCAACATCAGCACGCTCAATCGCTTTAGAAACGGCTCTAATGTTTTCACCCACATCACCATCTTTAAGATTAGGCATAAATCCGTCAAGTGATTTATTTTCGCTGGAAATTCTCGCCAATTTATCGACATAAGCATCAACAAACTCACTGTCATCAATTGTTGTTGTTTCCGATTTAGAATCCCACACACCACCATGAGATATATAATCTGTTTGTGCTTGTTTCCAAGCCTGATTATAATATGATTCTAGTTGAGCAATTGTCCTTGGATCAGCATCTTTATCTTGTTTGAATTGTTCAAGTTGATATTTCATCATATTAACGTTTCCAGTGATATAATTTCCTGTAGTAGCATCCTTAAATCGAGTTTGGAATGAATTATCTTTTACTAACTCTTTTTGCGCTTTCTTCAATAATGTCTCTTGAGTATCACTAAATTCTTTATATTTTTTACTTCTCTCCTCTAGTCTATCAGCAGCTGTTTTTCCTGTAAGTAGACTAGATGCTCTAGTAGCAGCTCGTTCTAATTTATTTGTTCCCTGATATTTTTGAATAGTTTCACCAGCTTTTGTCACAGCACCTGCACTTGCTTTAAAAGTGTCCCCAATCCCTTTTGCTTTATATCCAGCACGTGCTCCACCAAGTCCACCACGAATTACTCCTGATCCTGCACCAGTTATCATTCTACCAGTACCTTTCAAGGCACCCATAACATCTTTATTTTTAAGAGAGCTGATGATTGCTGGATTTGACACTATTCCTCCAGCAATGAGTCCACCAGCTGCTCCAATTCCTAAAGCTGTAGCAGCACTGGCACCTCTGGCAATTTGCTTTGCTCCTAGTGCCTCTTCTTTAATTCGATTAATAGGATTCAATTTAAATGCTCCATCTAATTTCAAACCTGTAATTTCTTCTAAAAGCTTTGGAAATTTCTTTGCAAACATTAATGCTCCTATGATTGCAAAAAGATAAATCCAGTTTTTCCCTGCTCTAGGTTCTGCACCACCAATCTGATTAATTCCATTTGTTGTTATTAATTGGATAAAAAAGATTGCAAAGGAAAATGCAGCAATACGAATAAAAACTCCTAACCAAGTCTTTGATAAAGTCTTTAAATATTTGTTAAACATTCCACTTTTTGCTGATTTCGGATCAACAAAGGATATAATTGGAATTGGCGCAAATATCTGTAAAAATACTAGTGTAAACGAACGTATTGCAATATCAAAACAAAATGATATTAAGATGAGTGCCAACACCACCCCAATTACGGTAGAAAAAACCATGGAGTAATTAATTGCGAAATCTTTAGCTGCATTTTCCCTACTAACATCATTAGCAGAGATATATTCACCAACAGTTACAGTTGCTTTTCCACCAACAAAACAATAACTACTACTTAGGTCCTTAATCTCAGCATCTGTAGTAGAGTCATTTAATTGAAAAAATGGTCTAAACGCTACTAATGAAATATAATCAGCTACTGTTTCTGGTTTCATCCTATAGTAATCTTCATTTATACAAGATCCATCTGTATTTGTTCCACTTTGACAACATCGTTCAGACATCACAAAAGATGCATTTAAATTATCACCAGTTGTCCCAAGAATAAACTGTGGAATTATATTTTCTTCTAAAATTGCATTTTGTACCTGATACAATTTACTAAATAACCATGGACTAGTAATAATTAAAAGGAACGATATAATAATATTACGAATCACATTTTGTAATCCTGCTGTTTTATCAGAAAACTGATCGGGTGCAATTACATATGTAATTAAGGAAAATGTAATTCGAAATAACATAAATATTGCAAGTAATGTATAAACTCTCTGTGCAATCAAACTTAGATCTCCATCAGCAAAGATAGTTAAATTTGCAAGATCATAGATCAAATTGTATAGAGTTTTTATAAAAGTATACACAAAACTATCCAAAAATAAGAAAAAACTTCTAATTCCCCCTAGAACCCATGAGAAAGGGTTAAACAGTAAGTTAAAGTTACTTGAAATAGATTGAATTAAATTTATACCTGTCGAAGAAATCATTTAATCACCCCCATAATCCACACCAAATATCATCAATACCATATGTATCTAGTATTCCACTCATATTAATTAACAAAGAAATTATCGCTGGAACAAAAATGATTAATAATCCAGTAATCATTCTTTTTAGAAATCTTGAAAAAACATCTTTCATTTTTTTATCTTCACCCGAAATAATAACAGATATTGCATCCATAATACCTAAAACGATAATAATAACAGGAATTAATATTTTAATCCATGAAATCACATTACGAATAATATCGCCTAATGTTCCTGAAAAAATATCACAGGCATTATAACTTCTATCAATGACTTCTCCGTCATCTGGATCGATATAAGAATCACTTTTGCCATTATCTTTATCAGTATCACCAGCTCCATAAGCCCCATTTTCAATGCCTATTGGTTTAGTTGTTTGAATATGTATCGTTTGTGCATCACTAGTTTGCAAATAAAGTTCTGTTGATTTACAGCTATTAACATCAGTATAAAATTTATCTTGTGCATCATCATTTAAAGAAAATATATAAGTTGAAAACGAAATAAGTCCATCTACTGCAGCATCCCCTAATAAAGTTTGATTACTATCATTTTTAGCAATCTTCCATCTCTTATGATCGCCTTTTGTATAAAAGGTTATGTTAATTTCATAGTTTTCATTTCGCAATGATTTTTTGCGTGCACAAAGAATCTTTTCCTCATCAACAATAACATTTGATCCTTGACCACGTTCTCCTGGAACATCAATACTAGAAACATAAGGATCGACTTCTTGCGTTAAAGTTTGCCCTTGAATCATACCCATACTACTAATCCAAGCAAACTTAATTGTTGGACAAGAATAACTGCCATTTTTATTAGCCTCATCTGCATATACTTTATTAAAGCCTGAACTCCATGATAAACCATAACCAAGGCTGTTAATCTCCTCGGTCAAACTTTCTAAATCACCTCTTTCAACACTGTTATCATCATAAAGACGAATTGCAATTTTATGTATATCCTCACTCGCATTTGGAATAAACATCTTATCACTAAGATTTACAGAGTACTCACATTTAAGAAGAACTTGTTTTGCATCCACTTTATCCATACCAAAAAACACTCCAAAAAGAGCTACAATTAACAATATAATATTAAAATGGGCTTTATGTTTCATTCGAATCACTCCATTACTTTTTACCACATTCATTATATCATAAAAAAAAGCAATAAGGGAATACCCATATTGTTTTTTATAAATTAGTACTATTCAGTCGCTGCTGTACATTCGTTGTTAATAAAACAATTAATACAAGATGATACATTTCCTGTTGGCTTTTCACCGCCTATAGTAGTATCTGAATTTGTTTCAGCTTTTCCTAATGTATTAAATACTAATTGTACAATTGCTACTACAAAGAAAACTACAACAGCATAAATAGCACGTTTGATAAATTTACCTTGTGCACCCTTCATTTCTTTTTCATCATTACTCATGACTGCTTTCGCTAAATCAATCATACCAAATATAATTAATAAAATTGGCACAACAACTTTGATAGCGTTAACTGCCAAACTTGTAAATGCAGGTATCATCTCATCAAAGCCACCTAATCCACCACAAGTTACATTATCCAATATAAACATAATTTTTTCCTCCTCTAACAAAACACCCTTTTGCTATATCTAATATAGCGAAAAAAAGGGCTTTTGTCAACTTTTAAAAACCAAATATTCCTAATATTTTTCCTTTTTTCTCTTGTTCAGAACTTTTCTGACGTGAAAAACCTAAACGAACCAAGAAAGCATTCAATGCTTGGATATCCTTTTCACGCTCATCCAAAGGTGGCATGTTATAGAATATCTTCATTTTAGACTCGTATTCAAAATCCAAAACATCCTTTGAACTAAGCAAGCTTTGGTTCAAAATAACCTTTTTATCTTTTAAGTTTTTCAAACTATTTGGACTAATTAACATTAAACGATTTAATTTAATAATTGATGGTTCAATCAAATAGATAACTTCTGTACACATACCTTCTGCACTGGTACTATCGTTAACATCAATTAAAATAATATCTTTGTCACTATTCTTTACAATCGTATTTCCAATTTCACTATTTGAAGTCGATATCAATGCACGATTATTAAAGTAACGAAAATCACTTTTTCCTACTTCAATACAAGCAACAGAGTAATTTTTTACTAATTGTGTATACATCATATATATCAAAGTAGTTGCTCCTGCTTGCTTTGTAACATTTTTTACACCGATAATTCTTTGTACTGGTACTTCAGGAACACCGGAGGTCACTTGAGTTTCCTGTACAATGACTGGTTGCTCTAACTGTTGAATATGTGCAACATCACGATAAGAATTCGGATTGTTGTACAAATACATAATACCTTCAACATTTTTTGTGAAATTGTAAATCCCCATAGAAATCAATTTTGATAGATATGCAGGTGATGAGCTCTCTTCCGAATCATCAAGTAAAATAATTACTTTATCCATATCTAACGAAATTGATAATTTTTGCAAAGTTTTAATATCTTTATAATTTTTTATTGCTGTAATATCCAAAATCATTCTTTGAAAAAAGAAATTTTGAAACTGATCGATGATATCTTCAACAGCATATTCTCCATACAAGGTTTTAATAACATCTATTTCTAACCCTTGCAGCATCGACTGATATTTATTTGCTACAATAACATTCATTTTTTCAACCCCAGTCTATTCCAAAATACCAATTATTTTTGTTTCACCATAAATTGGAAATTCAAGAAGTGCATTAATCAAAGGAAAATCAAAATACATATAAGTAGTCACACCATAATAAACACCTTTATCATTTTCATACTCCACAACACAGTAGCGATAACTATTAGAGTCCCTTGTCAGAAGTGTTCCTCCACGATCATTACATTGTTGTTTTCCACGAACAACCCGGTATCCCATTTCTTTCAATGTGGATTTAATTTTATCTTGTGTTTGTTTCTCAAAATTTCCACTATCCTCGATGTAATTGATTATTTTATTTTTAATTTTATAAGCTTTTGTATAACTAATCGAACCAACAAATAGGAAAATAAACACTACTACAAATAAAAGTACAATATTAACTATAAATGTATTACCAAATGCCTCACGCAAATTTCATCACCTATTTCAACTTACTAAACTCGTAGATTCGCTCTGTTTCTGAATAAACGGGTAACATTAGAGTTTGACCAATAATAGGAACATCAAACCGTAAATATGTTTGAATCCCATATTTGAAATATCCCTTGCTATCCTTATCATATTCGTAGATACAAAACTTCCAACTACGATTATATGCAGTAATTGCTTGTTTTCCATTTTTTCTCGGACATGCCTGCGATCCTTTCGAATCAACAATATAGCCAAGAGTTCCTAAGATTCGATTAATTTCTTCACTAGATAAACTATTATAACCTTCGTGATTTTCCAGAGCATTTGCAATGCGACTATTTACTTTAAAGGCTTTTGAGTAACTCATGATCCCGGCGATAAACGCAAACATTACAATAATAAACACAATAACAATATTATAGAGAAATACGCTTCCAATCCCTTGTCTCATGAGTTACCACCTCCTTCAATTACTTCGCACAATCAGCATATGTCGCTGCATCGTAATATTCGTTACCATCAGCTACACATGAATTACCTTTCCAAGACCCTCCAGCCTCAGCACAACAACTTTTTTGTTTTGATGTTTTCATCATGTTGTTAATAAGTGGAGTCGCTACAGCTGCAACGATTGCAATTAAAATAATTGTTACTACAGTCATATTTGCCTCTCCTGCTGCTTCCTTCATTCTATCACCATCCTTTATTCATCATTAATATTATAACACATTTCATTATTCTTACACAATAATTAGAAATTCATCATTCTCATCATTGCAATTAAAAGTAAAAGTAGAATTCCACCACCGGTAGTACAAAGCATCATCATCGTCTGGTTTTCCATTTTGTCGAGACGTTCTCTATACTTCTGTTCACGTGATTTGTTTTGTAAACTTGATACGGTTCTCGAGAACATTAATAACTGTTCTTGTTTATTTTCTTGAGAGCCAAGTCCTAAACGGTAAAGAAGACGCATCATACGCATTGAATCTCGAACTGGATACTCTTTTGCGAAATCCATGTAAGGATCGACGGTTGCATTACCTTCATTAATCTTTTGAACTAATACTCTAAGTCCCGGTTTAAATATCTCTGGTGCCGTTTCAATTGAACGACCAAGTGCAACTGGAACTGTATAGTGTTGAATCAAAATTTCAAGGCCTTTTAAATAATAAGGCAACATTTGATTAATATGATGAAGATTATTTTTGTAATATGACTGTAATTTCATATATGGAAATTTAAAAGTCACATACGAAAGAATAAATGCGAGCAAAATATTAATAAAATTAAATGATGTAAACATAAACATGAAAATTAATGCTACTAACATAATTGCTGCATTGCGAACTCTCAAATTAAATAACTTTTTCGGTTCCGCTGCTTCACCATAACGAAGCGCGATTAAAAACTTATAATCATCCTCCATTAAAAATTGAAAATATGGTTCAGTTTCTTCAAAAAACTTTTTAGAATCAATACGTTTTGTATATTCAAGAATGAACAAGATGATTAGTGCAATAAATATAAATTCCATTATTCAGCCCCCACATTCTCATTATAATATTTTTCCCCATTGAGCAGAAATAATGTATTAATAACAATTACACCATGCAATAATAATTGTACATACCACTCATCAAGCAAACTAATATAAGATTCCACTCCAAGTAAGAATTGGACTAACATAACCATTAGATATAAAACGATACCGAATTGAATAAATTTCTTGTGAAATTGCGCACGATCAAGACGGTCGCGATAAACATTTTCAACAAGCATATCGATATCAAGTGACATATTTTCTAAAGCATCACTTGAATTCTTAGAACCTTCATTTGTAATTTGTAAAAATAATTGATGCATATTACGAACAATAAAGTAATCATATCGATTATTCATATAATTGATAGATTGTTCTATTGTACCGTTTTCATAAGCGAGATCAATCATCATTTTAATATCTGAACTAATTGGATCTTCTAATACTCCAGATTCATATACACCTTCTAATGCTTTTACAAAAGACTGTGTAGTAGCAAACTCCATTATAGTATTTGTTGTATATACTTGGATTTGCTCAAATATAAACTCACTATAAATACGTTTGCTTCTTAGATATGTTAAATATGGAATTACCATAATTGCAACTCCCATATAGAGAACTGAAATAACAAGATTGTAAAAATACAAGTAAGAAACAACCAAAGCACCGATAGCAAAAACGGTAATTTGGATAGTATATTGTTTTTTTGTATAGTTTTGACCCAATTGTTTTACTTTTTGTTGCACTTCTTTATAAGAATAAGGTGCAAACTTATCATATAAAAAGTTAGCTCTTCCAGAAACATATTTATATACATTCTCTCCACTACTATTTCGATATGCTAAAACAAAAATGATAATAAAAGAAATTAAGAGTAGAACGATTACTTCCATAGTTTCCCTCCTTTACTCAGATGGATTTCTGTTTGGTGTAACATTTGGATTGTTATTACCATTAACGGTTACACCACTTGACATTGGTCTTGTTATATTTGGATTACTTGGTTGAGTACCCGTAGGTGCTGGTTGAACAAATTGATTGCTTTGGTTAACTGGTCTCATCACAGGTTGAGCTGTACTAGGTACTGCACTTGCCTGGTTCATTGGTCGAACGGTAGGTTGGGCCACATTGACTGTATTTCCACTCACTTGAGACACAGCTTGAGTACCGATACTATTTACTGGTGAAACGGAAGATGGCACGCTATTCTTTGAAGAATCAATTTCTGATTCTTTGATAATGTCTTTTGGAAGAACGACTCCCTGTCCATCTAGATAATCCAATAAATAACTAGAAACTGTTTTACGTACCACTTTTCCAGTTGTTGTTTTACGGTAAATTGTATTATGCTTTGCCTCATTGTCATCTGTTACATAAAATTCAGTAACTTCGGCAATTTCACGGACAAATTTTTTTGTAACTTTATCCTGATATCCACGGATATGTACACCTAATTGAACATAACGATAAATTGATTTTAAGAATTGTTCAATATCCTGATTTGTTTCAAGTAAGCTATACATACGGTTTGGGATACTAGATGCTTTATCAGCATGAATTGTTGATAAAATATAGTGACCTGAAGAGATAGAGTTTCGAACTGCTAATACCGCTTCGGCACTACGAACCTCAGACAGTAGTATCCATTTAGGATTCTGTCTCATACAGGTTACTAATACATCACTATAAGAAGCAATATTATTTGTTTTCATAGCAACAATATCCCTATGTGGAAAAATACGATCCAAGTGTAACTCTAACGTATCCTCGATGGTAATTAATTTTTCATTTTCTTTCGTGTGAGCAGCCAAATATTTGACAAATTCGGTTTTACCAGAACCAGTTTCTCCACTTACGATGATATTACAATGACCTAAAACACATTGAATTAAGAAATCATGAATATCAAGATCAATATATTTTTCAGCAAGTAGTTTATCTTTTTCTAGACGAATCTTTGCTGGAGTCTTACGAATAACGCAAGCAATTCCATTTTTTGCAATCGAATCGTGAACAAAATTCAGACGTAATTCTACGCTTTCTGCATCGAGGAATGGATGAGCCATATTAAATGTTGTTCCCATCACATTCGCACATTGAAAAGCTAATTTTTCCATAAAGGTATCATTAATCTCTGCATTTTCAACACGAAAGAGACCTTTAGATAATGTTTTCAACCATAAATTTCCCCCATTACTATATGAAATATCAGTAATGTCATCCTCATCCAGAAATTTTTGTAAAGATCCAAAATCAATTTGTGAAAACATATTATTTTCACGCATAATTAAGCTCCTGCATTCGCATTTAATTCATCATTTTGAACTGTTCTAGCATTAATGAAATCTTTTAATGTTTGTGAACTAACAATTGTAGTACCTGTTGTTGGAACAGTTCCACCATGTGGTACTGGGAATAATTCAACTGAGAAATTATTCATATAGCTAGCTTTACGTAATAAAATATTAATTTCTGGATCAACTCCGAAAATAAGTGTTGATGGAATTCTAGATTCTTCACTGTTTTCAAAAACATGTTTTCCTGAAGAATCTTTAACCGCTAAAACTTTAACATTTTCGATTAATTTTCCAACAATTAGTGTCCCATCTTCTGTTTCGGCTTTCATATAAATATCGATATAGTTTCCTGGAAAGATAGAATTTCCATAAGTTGTATCCATATTAACTGGAAAGTTATATGGAATTTGTCCATCTGGTACATCTACAAATGAACTATCTGGAAGTTCATCTTCACGAACTAATGATTCTTTGTAGAACATACTTCCTTTTGGAATGATTGTATTCACATTTGAATATTTACCAATTACCTGAGTCTTTGTTGTATAAACATTTGCTCCAAGTACGATTGGTGCTACATCAACTGTAGTAATCATATCAGCTGTAATTTTTGTTCTTGGTTGAATAGTAGTTGATGCAACTGGAATATCATGTACAGGGTTTACTGCCTTTTTAATTTGGTAAGTGTATCCTGCAAATAATATTGCAATAATTGCTATTACGCCTAAAATCGTAACGGTGTTTTTGTTTTTAAAAAAACGTTGTAATGAAATCATAAAATTATTCATAAAAATCCTCCTTAATATGGTGTTTCTAATATTGCATCTAATTTATTTACAATATCAAAATTTAAAATTTCGCCTGCAACACTTGATGTAAGTGATGATGAAACACGTATACTTACCTTTGGCGGTGCTTCATTGACATCCATTATTTCAATTTTGTATGTTCTAGAAAGACTAGCACTTTCAGCAAATCTTCTTACAAAATTTTCAACAAATTTTTCTCGATCAATTCGTATTGTTCCAGTGGTTCTGTAAGCAGCAAGATCGACTGCGTCATACATTGCTGCTTCTGTAACCTCCCGTAATAAATTATAATTCTGTTCATCGGTGTTTGTCATTGATTGAAAGAAGAAGATAAACATGATTGATATCACACCTAGTGATACAATAAATATTCCCCAAAACGATTCTTTCATGACTTCACCTCGCTACATTCATAGAAGTTATATTTATTAATACTCTTACAAGTTCCACCTGTGAAATAATTTCCCAGGGTTTGTCGTAAAAATTTGTTGCTTATACATTTTGAACCATTTGTACAATCTAAAGTAAAATCTCCATATCCATTATCATTTTGTTTTTGTTGTTTATTATATTGCCTGATTTTACCAATTGCTTTGGGATCAAGTGTAATTGTATAGAGTGGTGTAACATCTTTCGCATAAAGGTCATTCGCTTTGACACCACGATTGTTTAAAATTTCTTTTGAAACAAGCAATTTACTATTCCAGTTTGTACCTGGATATCTACCTTTGACATTGTAATTAAACATTCCTGTCGATAATGCAGAAAATTCATGTTCCTTATCTTTTGCTGGGAATGGATTTGCCAAATCAATCGTTCGGTAGATAATTTTAAGTCCTGCTGGGCAAACAACACTCTCACATACTTGAATTGCCCCAGTAAGTGTATAACCTTGTGCCATCTTTGTTTGAACACATGGAGTAATATCCATATAAGCATTTGGTGTATTCGATGGACATTCATATTTCTTTTTATTACATAAGTTGCTTACACACCAACTATAACTTTGACCACCAAGGATACATGAACTTATATTCATCGTTGGATCATTTGGACAATAAGTTCCTCCACAATACTGATCAGAATCTTTAAAATCATTTGAGTTACACCATAATACTTGTCCATCTGCACAAGTATAATTGTGCCCTTTATCATTTTCTGATTTTATTTTACAATATAAATCTTTTCCAGCATTCGTAGTTCCATCTGGACACTGACAGCCTGTAATAGTATTGGTAACATTATATTTACAAGTGTAATCTTTTTTATTAGCTTCTGCACTAAACCTTCCGTTATGTCCTAATGTGATACTTTGTATTCCTATATGATAATTATTCTTCTGCAATGTAGCTGACCAAGAAATTGGTAAGTTACTGTAATTAATTTTATAATAATTAGCAAGTTCACTAGATGCTACAGAAGATGCAGATGATAAATCTTTCTTATTAACATATTGATATAAATTATCAGGAAGTTTAAAAGTTACGCTTTTTTTAATTTTAATTGTTCGATTATTAATACCACTAACTAATGAGTTAAAACTACTAGTTGATTTTAAGTTTCCTTCATAGTCGCAACCTTCACAATCAGAATCAGTACTTTCTTCTTCAAGTGATACAGATTGTCCATACTCATCATCATCATAATACATGCTAACACCAGCTTGAAAATTATAAATATCTTTATCATCAGAATCATAGCTTGAACTCAAGCAAGTCCACATATCATCTCGGATTGCATCCATTGCTTTTTTCTTCTCATCTGCCTCTGCCTTTAAAGGAGCAATTTCCGCTTTCAATTCACGGATTTCTTTATTGTTATCTTTTTTCTGGTCTTGGAGATCCTTAATGTCGTCATCATACTCATCTCGACAATCTTTATCTTCACATTCTTTTTTGTCTTGCCGGTAGGATTTAATATCTGCATCAATATCCTTATTAGCTTTCTCTAAATTATCTATTTCTTTTTGTATGCTTCCAATTTGCACCATAATTTCATTATATCTAGTTTCAAGTTCTTTATAATCAGCTTCAGGTTCCCCTTCAAAATCAAACTGACAAGACATTGTCCCACTAAGTGTAAGAGAATATAAATTTGTTTTCCATGTCCCATAATTACTAGAACTAGTTGGCCATACTAATTTTGTTCCTAGTTGAAGTGAATCTGCTATATTTCCAGGAAAATCAGTATAAGCTGTTTCCAAACAGTATAAATGACAATAATTACTAATTCTTCGAATATAGCGACCTTTTGATGAAGAGTTGGTAACATCATTTGTTTTATTGTCACAAACCTTTTTCTCAACAGTATATTCCCAATACAAGCCGTTGTTATTATTATTTGTTTTTGTACACACAGCTGGTTCTGAATCGGTTTTTATTTCATAAACTTCTCGTTCAGTACAATTACTATCACAATTATCAGGAAGATTTTCTATTGTTTTGTCATTACACCATTTTTTTTGAGCATCTGCACAAGTATATGTGTACCCATTGTTTTTCTCATTTTGAACTATACAGTATAAATCCTCACCTGCATGATCTGTTCCATCTGGGCATAAACATGATCCTCGTCTATTAGGATCCCCACTAGTCGGAGTTCCTTTTCCAACGATTGTTGAAATATCGATAATTCCCATACCATAACCAATATTATTATTCGCAATTAAACTCAAATTACTCGTTTTTCCAGAAGGTGCCGATATCCCAACATCTTGCCAAACAGTGTGCAACTTCCAACTGTTATCTCCAACTCTGCTTGAACTCGTCAAAGTAATACCCCTTGCAGCCTGATCTTTAGGTGTCATATGAACGGGTTGTCCAACCCCATTCAAATATGTGAACAAGGGTTCTACAATCATACGATAACCTTTAGTAGCAGGAGTAGTAGCTGATGAGTCTTCGCTAGGTAAATTTAATTGTTTTACTGTTTCTTGTGTAAATCCCACTTGATTAGCATACAACCAAAACTTTGCACCATCATTTGATATAAAGTAATTTTCGAGAGCTGTTATGTTAATTGATGTATTAGGCCCCAAGTTCGAAATTGGCAAATTCGTATCTAAAATAGTTGTAACCTGACCTTTAAGATCATTATAATATTCTTGCTGTTTAGTTGCAACAATGCTCCCTAATGGCATCCTTTGCCCATTTTCGTAAAAATAGTAGAAAGAAAATACTAGTGTCGCATTATTATTATTATTCCAACTACAGTATTTTGAAACGTTCATTCCAGTACAAGAACCTTTGGGAGCAGATCCAAATCCAGTACCCGCATTTAAAACCATAGCTGAACCATTAGTGATAAATCCTATCATCCCTAGCATAAAACAAAATATAAATCCCAATTGTTTTGTTTTTTTCAATTGTACCACCCCCTAGAAAAACTCTTTCTTCTTTCTCAAGTAATAAATTGTTCCACTACTTGCAACAATTATCGCTGGAAAAATAATTAAATAATATTCACCTAAAAACTCAAAAATATAATCGTATATTCCTTTTACACTCTCGGTAGGTTCTTCTTCATTTGGAGTCTTTAAAGAATCCTTATATTTTTGAACTGTTGTTACAAATTCACTATAACTTCCTCTAAAAGAAGTCCATTTTTGACATAATTTATAATCTGTTATATCACTACAAATCGCATCATTATAGTATGGATTATACGCAGGTGTAGTAACATCGATTGTTCTAAGTTTAAAACTAGAGCATCCATAGCGATCTGTCATTACAGAAAACTGATAATTAGTATTAGGTGTTAATCCTGTAACAACAACCTCAGTTCCAGTTAACGCTGCACCATTGATTGGATTTATAATTTTTAAGTCACTATCGACATTTATAAACACTACATTAAAACTTACTACTCCATTACTTTCCACTAAATCAACTCTCGTTGTAATATTTGAAGCAATTGTAGAAAACCGGACTTTATCAGAATCAGAACAAGCATAAGCAGCTACACGATTTGGTAATATCATCATAAATACCAATGCAAGTATAGTAACCCACTTTTTCATATTTTCCTCCCTTCCGGCGTTGAACCTATTATAACATATAATTTTTAAATAAAAAATTAGAAATGGCAAAAAAAGTATATTTCTTACACTATTTCACAATGTATTTATAAATTTTATTTCTTATTTTAATAGAAAATTGTATTTTAGAAGCATTTTGGATTTCTTCTGGAACTTCTAAATAAGTAATATTATTCTGAGCTACTTTTTTTGTAGTAACTTCTCTAATTGGTCCGTTGAATACTTTTTCTACTCCATCAAGTTCATATTCTATCTTACCAAATTTACTCATCAGATCTACAAAATTCAAATCACTCATTGTCGCATTCTTACCTAATATAAAAGAATTCGTAACTTTCATCAAAACTTTTCGATAGTTATCCGTATACGACGGGGTTAAATCAATATAGGAGTCTTTACAATTTTCCTGATAACAAAATTGATACGTAAGTCTAAATATATTAGAGAACTCGATTGAATCAACTTTAAGAACAGTATCCTTTAAAAGACTTTTATCAAATTTCAAAACTTCACCTAGTTTTGCTGTAATTACCTCAGTATTTTCTAAATGACTTGGTTTAAGATTAATATGAAACTCTTTTCCATTGTCATCATAATAAATTAACTGCATTTCTTCTTTTGAAAAACCAGATGGGATTTCATATATGAATGTATATGGAGTAAACTTACTCAAAATAGTATTTTTATTATAATTGTTGCCTAAATCAATCATTTGTTCCCTATAATTAATCGTTGGAGAAAAATAATGTTCTTTTAATGACAACAGTAATTTCCCAGTCTCTAAGACTGATCCTTTCGAATAATAAGATTGGATATTCATTTGGACAACGATTAGTGTTTTATCATCGGAAATTTTATTTCCCGTATAATCCACATTGGTTACATAACTATTTTCTACCGTCATTACATATTCACTCGTAGAAAAAGCAACATTTTCGTTATAAGTGTTTTTTTGGACAAATTCCGAATATACGTAATAGCAACTTCCACCAATTAATAACGCTAAAAAAAGATGAATAACAAGTCGATTTTCTTTATATATATATTTCGTATGTCTAAAAAAACGTCGAACTTGTCTTTGAATCTTATCTGTATCAACACCTAATTCAACTTCAAATTCCTCATTATCCACATCCGTAATTTCTAGTTCCTCTAAATCCTTAACAAAATTAAACTTTTTAATATCAAATCCTGTCGCTCTAATACTAAGCAAAATAAGATTGACAACCTGTAATAACATAGAAGTAGTAAGCAAATCCTGTACCATCTTTAATGTTCGAATATCAACTAGTCCAATCTCTAATGCACTCAAAATAGAACGTGTAATAAAAAATACAACAACAACATAGATGTAAATTAAAATATTAATTACATAAAAAGTAATCGGTTTTTCTTTAAAAGCCATTAGGCCTGCGATTACAATAGAACCGATAATCATAATAAAAATTGCAACAAACATTAAACCGGAAAATAAAGTTCCCGTAAGATCTGTTCCAGAAACATTACTAAGGTCCGTTATATATTCAGAAAAGAAACTTAGTAAATGACTTGTACGTATTGCCAAATAAATAGAAAATCCTGCTAATACTAGGTGGATTAATTTAAAATATTTAATTAATACCGCAAATGGTTTTCTAAGAATCATTGTGCCACCCCTTATTCTAGTAATAGTATATCGCAAATTAAGAAAAAAAAAAAGACAATTTTTAATATACTCATATTACTAAAGGTCTTTTCTTTAATCAAATCACAAACATTCAAATATATCTTTTTGTAATCGTTAGATTCCTGATGCATCAAATCGATCTTTAAAATTACATTTTTTACATAAATCTTCTGTTTTTAAATTATTCTGAAACCCATTCATCATATCCTTCACTTTACTAGTATTTAATATCTCTTGTAAATCAGAATGATAGATACTTCCTAAATTAATTATCCCATCATTATCAAGACAACAGGGAACAACACTACCATCCACTAAAATAGCAATATGATCTCTAAGGGCATAGCAAGTTCCACATGAAGATTCATTCACTACCTCTAATTGTGGCCACTCAAACTCCTTTTCAATTGATAAAAATATATTTTTACTCAAAGTTTTCTTGTCCTGCAAATCCTCTATTTTTTCAACACTCGGAAATTCTTCTAACAAGAGCCTTTTAATATTATTATTGGTTTTTGACTTATCACTCCATAATCTTATCGAAACATAAATGCTAGTACCCATAGTAAACTTTTTTATCTTTCTAAGAATTTCTCGAATGTGATTGAGATTATCATTACTCTGTAAAGAATAATTTATTTGCCTAATGTTTTTATTCGCTAGACGATCTATTAATGTTCCATTAGTGGTAATATTAACTTGAAATCCCTTTTGATGAGCCAGCTCTATCAATTCATTAATATCGGGATGCATTAAAGGTTCACCTTTTACATGAAGATAAATATAGTCTGTATAATCTTTTATTTTATCTAAAATAATTTCAAAATTTTCTTTACTCATATATTCCTTTTTTCGACTAGTTGGTAAACAAAAAGGACAAGATAAATTACATACATTAGTGATTTCAATATATATTTTTTTAAAACGTTTCTTCATCATTACACCTTCATTATAACTTAATATTACTTGCAAGATTTGATACCCAGTGGGAAATAATAGATCCATATAAAGAATTTGTCTTACTATAAATAAGACTCCAAATAACATGCATAATAAGCAATTGAACAACCCAGAAAAAATTCCCAAATAATAATGTCTCTAAACCCATTCCATAAGCGATCATTCGATACGGAAAATGCATGAATGTAAAAAGGAGTGAGACCAATACTAAAGCTATTATTTTATTTTTTATCAAACCATAGATTCTTGTTTGAATATATCCTCTAAAAACGATTTCTTCACAGAGTGAAACATTAAGATAATAAATCATTAACCAAAGAATCTCATCAATACTTTTTACAGCACCACCATAGATGAAATAATCAATTCCAAAATTAAACATAAATAAGAAAAAAGCGAATATTAATCCAATTATAGAACTCTTTTTCCAATTACCTTTCATAATTCCTATCGTATCTAGCTTTTGTTTATGTATCAGAACAAATAATATTGTTATTAGGATAATCGTTAGATTTAGGATGTTTCCTATTATAATACTCTGGTTTCCATCAAATTGAAAGAATCTGTCCAATATAGCAACAAGACTATATAAAAAAATAAAGATTACAAAAAGAAATAATGCGGAAAATCCATCTTGTTTTGTATATTGTCGAATTATTTTGTCATATTCATTATTAAATTTCAACATATTATTCTCCTTATGCAATATTTTAGAAACAAATAGAACTTTCTTAATTCATCTTTTTCATTTGCTTATTAATAAATTTAATTGCTCCTTTTGGATTAATCTTATATAGAAAATTCATAAATTTAGAATCTTTCCCTACATACACTTTAAATTTATTTTTTTCTATCGCTTTTATAATAATAGCTGCTGCTTTTTCTGCACTAAGCGCCATATTCGTATTAGAACTGCTTTTTTCTTCAATCTGAATATTAGAGTTTTTAACGATATTAGTCGCTATTGCTCCTGGAAATACAACAGTAACGTGAACATTCGTATCTAATAATTCAGCATATAATCCCTCTGTAAATAACTTTAAAGCAGCTTTTGAAGCTCCATAAATCGTCTGTCCTGGAAATGGAAAAAATCCTCCCATACTAGAAATATTAACAATATGTGCCTCCGGTCTTTTTAATAATTCTGGTAAAACAGCTCTTGTTAATTCTAAAGGCCCATAAAAGTTAACATCCATCACTTTATGAATAATGTTCTTTTCCAGTTTATCTACATGAATAAAAGGTTGAATAATTCCCGCATTATTAATTAAGATATCAACATTAGGATGATTCTTAAAATATTCTTCTTTAAATGCAGCAATAGAATCCTCTTTGCTAATATCCACTACATAAGTAAACAAATTATTTGATTTGTTTTCTTCTTTTAATTTTTCTAAATTTTCTCGATTAATATCAAGTGCAATAACAGTTGCCCCTTTTTTTAAAAGTTGAAAGGACATTTCTCTTCCCATTCCGCTCCCTGCTCCTGTTACAATTATTCTTTTTCCATTTACTTTCATAATATCACCATTCACATTATAACATTTTTATAAATTAGAAAAACTTAACTTTACACATTTTCACACTTCTAAATAAAAAAATAGATATAAAATCTATTTTCTTTATAAAATATTTTTAATATTGAATTCCCCAAACAACTAAATGTTTTGCTTCTTTTCCACAAACAATACATTTTCCAGTAAGTGGTTGTTCCTGTTCTAGAATACATCTTGATTTAGTACCTTTGATTTCTTTCATTTTCATTTCGCAGTCTAAACTTCCACACCAATCAGCTTTAACAAATCCTGGATGTTCCTCCATTATTTTTTCTACTTCATCTAAACTTCGCGCTTCAAAAGTCAATTCTTGTTGTCTTTTTAAAGCCTTCTGATAAAGATTATCTTGAATGTCATCCATTAAATGATTGATGTAAGGTACAATATCCTCATCCTTAGAAACAGTCATCTTTTCACCTGTATCACGACGAGCAATAGTGATAACATCATTTTCAAGATCTCTTTTCCCTACTTCAATTCTTACTGGAATTCCATTTACCTCTGCTTCGGCAAACTTAAATCCTGGGCTCTTATCTGTATCATCAATAGAAACAGATATTCCGGCATTTAATAATTTTTGATAAAGATCAGATGTAACTGAATTTACCTTTTCGTCCTCTCCAATTGAAATAATAACGACCTGTTTAGGTGCTATTCTAGGTGGTAATACTAATCCCATATCATCACCATGAACCATAATTAATGCCCCAATCATTCGATTAGAAATTCCCCATGAGGTCTGATAAGCATACTCTAATTTGTTTTCCTTATTTAAAAATTGAATGTTATATGCTTCGGCAAACTTCTGACCAAAATAATGACTTGTTCCCGATTGAAGTGCAACACCATTGTGCATAAGTGCTTCGATAGTATATGTATACTCTGCTCCTGCAAACTTTTCTTTTTCTGTTTTTCTTCCTGTAACTACAGGAATTGCTAGATAGTTTTCAAAAAATTGTTGATACATTTGAAACATATCCATTGTTTCTTTTTCTGCTTCTTCCTTAGTTGCATGTACAGTATGACCTTCTTGCCAAAAAAACTCCCTACTTCTTAAAAATGGCCTAGTCTCTTTTTCCCAGCGAAGTACACTACACCACTGATTTAATTTCATTGGAAGATCTCGGTAAGATTTTACTACATTACTATAATAATCGCTAAATAAAGTTTCACTTGTTGGACGAATACATAATCTTTCTTCTAGAGTCTTTTCTCCACCTTGTGTTACCCAAGCAACTTCTGGAGCAAATCCACTAATCAGTTCTCCCTCTTTATTCATTAAATTTTCTGGTATAAGCATTGGCATCGCTACGTTTTGATGTCCTGTTGCTTTCAATTGCTTATCAAACTCATGCATAATACGTTCCCAAATTGCATAGCCATTTGGTTCATATATAACGAATCCCTTTACGTTTGAATAAGATGCTAGACGAGCTGCTGTCACTACATCAGTATACCATTGTGCGAAATCCACATCTCTACTAGTTATTTTTTTATTTGCCATATTTTTTCCCTCCTAAAATACAAAAAAAGAATGGTTTAAGGAGTGCTAAGCACGGTACCATCCTTCGTTTTTCTCATTTTTTAACGACCTAAGCCGGAAGTACATTACTACTTCACTCATGGGTAGGGTTTATTTCGTTTCTATTTAGGCTTCCACCGTCCCTAATCGCTCGTATATAAATTAAGAAATAAACATGTTCCAATCAACATTTTATGTATCCATAATACTATCTAAAAAATAAGTTGTCAATATTATAATATGTAGTATTTGAACGAATGTTAAAATTTAATGATCTATTCTATCTTTATACTCTGTTCATAATTAAAGAAACTATTCAGATCATATTTTTTTATCTTTACTTGTTTTCCACATTTAAACATAATTTATCTAGTTTGTCTACTGCATTTGAATATTTATATTTTGAATTTGCACAGTTTACCTAAGCCTAATTTTATATCTATACCATTCAATAGCATTTGCTTTATCTTCTTTTGCAAAGATGTTTTTTCAGAAAGCCAATTATAATCACTACATTCTAAAGTATTAAAAACAAAATTTAATATATCTCTTGTACAGTTTTCACCTTCTTTTATATCAAATAATGATTGAAATTTTATAATATTATCATCAATATTTAAAACTTCTTTAATTTGTTTACTAAGTAGCCATGAATTGCAATAATATTCCAATCCTGTGCAATTATAATATTGTTGTATAGATTTGTTTGCAAGCTTTATTGAATTTAATACTTCCATATAATCTAATTTATTTCCACTTGGAATATGAATTTTAATATAATCTTTACAATATTCGTACTGTAATCTTCCTATTTCAATTAACTTTATATTAATAAAATAAGTACCCCATAACATCTGGGACATTCTTATACTATTATAACTTCTATTATAAACATCATTAGTTAAACATTCCTTAACTCTTTTTTTATGAATTAGAACTTGATTGTCATCAAAATTCTTAAGTCTCATATTAATTTCATGCCGTTCAAATCCAACCAATAACGCTACATTGGTAATAAAATTACAATATTCCTTTCCAAATACATCTTCAATATTTGGATACTTCCATAATGTAGATATTTCAACATCATTTTGACTATATAATACATTAATCACTTCAATAAATTTTTTATATATTTTTATGTTGCTTTTAATTTTGTTAATACAACTTATACACTTACTTCTATAGTTGATATCATAAATTTCATAAAAATTTAATGCATCACATATATATTTATTTGACAAATCTACAATCATCTATAATCCTCTCATCTGTAGTAAAGTTACACACTCAACGTGATAAGTCTGGCTAAACAAATCTACTGGAGTAATTTCCACTACTTCATATTTTTCAGACAGCTTTTTTAAATCACGTGCCAATGTTACTGGATCACAAGATACATATATAATCTTAGAAAAATCGTTCTTTAATAAATAATTAAGCGTAACATCATCTAAACCGGCTCTAGGTGGATCGACAATCACTTTATTACATAACGGAAGTTTTGAAACCATCTTCGCTACATCACCACAATAAAAAGAAATATTTTTTAGATTGTTTTTCTTTTTATTTTCTTCAGCATCGATAACTGCTTGCTTATTTACTTCTACTCCGATTACTTCACTTACTAAATCACTTACAAATAATCCAATGGTTCCAGTTCCGCAATAAAGATCTAATACTCGATCATTTTTATTGCCCGTCAAATATGATCGTACCAATTGATACAATTTTTCAGCACCTTCAGTATTAACTTGAAAAAATGCATCTGGAGAGATTGAAAATTCCAAATTACCTATTTTTTCTCGAATGACTTTTGTTCCAAACAATAGCTCACCTTCAAAATAACAAGAAGTAATTAGTTTCAAGTATTGCGAAATATGCGGCCTTTTGTCACCTTTAAAAATTACCATTAGATCAGGATAATATCTAGAAACACGAATCACTACTTGATTTAGGTCAGATAAATCTTGTTGTTTTAGAAAGGTCAATATTTCATTAATTCTTGCATCAACAATTTTACATTCATCAATTGCAATTAACTCATATGATCCTTTTTCAAAATATCCAATTTTATCTTTTACTTGAAATGTCGCCTTATTGCGATAGTTAAGTGGTGAATCATTACCGACAATTGGCTTAATTTTTTCACTACCTACGTTCGCATATTTATTCAATATATCTCGTATTTTATTTTCCTTATAAGTAAGCTGATCACTATAATTTAAATGCATTAAGTCACAACCGCCACAAATACTAAAATAAGGACAAACAGGTTCGATTCTATTTTCCGAGGTATGAATAAAATCTCGAACTTCACCCTCTTGATACTTCTTTTGATCTTTTGTTATTTTTATATCAACAATCTCTCCTGGCAAAGTATTCCGTACAAAACAAACCTTATTGTGTACGTAAGTAATACCTCGACCTTGATGATCGAATTTTTCTATTTCAACTTTCATAAAATCACCTCATACAGTATATCAAAAAAATTTGCTGAATACAAAAAAAGAGTCTGTCGACTCAAAATTTCCAAACATCTTCATCATTCTCTTCAGCGAGTTCCTTAGCCTCAGGAATTGGTGTTGAATAAACATTTGGAGTTCCATCCAAACCAACATATAAATCTTCCTGAATTGGTTCTACTGGAACAACTGGTTCAATTTGTTCTTCGGAAATATTAGGCTCAAAACTCTCTTCTAACTTAACTGGTTCTAATTCTTCAATCTCTTCATCATCTGCTTCTTGTTCTACTGGAACATCCATAGATGATGTATCTTCAATTGGATGAAAAACCGGTTCTACTGTTTCTTCTGATTGTTCTTGTGTTGGTGTAAAACTACCTAATATATCATTAATGGATGGATTTGAAGAAGTTGCCTCCTCAATTGCAGGATCAACCTCAGGTTCCTTTTTCATTTTTTGTTTTTTACTCTTTTTCACTTTTGGCTGTCTCACTTTATCTTGTCTACCAAAATCAGTCTTATCTGCATAATAACCAATGATAGCCATAACCAAAAGTACACCTATTACAATAAACCACACATAGTTATCTTGTACAAATAGTATCACATCCTCCATAAATACCCTCCTATTCTTAAAATATAATAACATTTTTTTGTTCAACTCGCAAGCTATTTTTCTAAATAATCTGTTCCTTTAAAAGGTTCAGTAAATGAGAGATTAGGATATCCTTGTTGCCTTAATGCCTCATATATCATAATTGCAACTGTATTGGATAAATTAAGTGCTCGAATATTCTCATTCATTGGTAATCGCATACAATGATCAAGATCATTTTTTAATATTTCTTTCGGTATTCCCGTGCTTTCTTTTCCAAAAATAAAATAAATTGGTTTACTTGTATCATGAAAATCAAATTCACTTGGTGGGCATTTCCCATACCTTGTTAGATAGTAATAATCACCCGGATTCTTTTTTTGAAATGTTTCAAAATCAGGGTAAACAGTGTAATCACAAAACTCTATATAATTTACAGCAGCACGCTTTATATATCGTTCCTCTAGAGAAAAACCAAGTGGTTCAATCAAGTGCAATTTCGCACCAGTACCAGCACAAGTTCTCATAATATTTCCTGTATTACCAGCAATTTCAGGTTCAAATAAAACAACATTAATCATGAATTCCTACCCCTACTAAATAATTTTTCGCATCGTTGATATTAGGTGTAGTACTGCTCATATAGAGCATTGAATCTACTTTACCATCTTTAAAGTTAACAAAATTAGGAATTACACTAAACTTTTTATTTTCTTTTTTCCATTGTTCTTTAAAATAATTATCTTCAAATTCCTGATAAAAAGAACGATCTAAATTAGCTGTATCTACATATGCGATCAGCTTTGTTAAATCCTCTTCTAAAAGATATGATTTTAATGATTCTTCAAAATTAGAATAAGTATTATCTCTACTTGATGAAAAATACAAAATAACATCATGATTATCCAAAATATAGTTTTGAAGTTCATCGACCTTAACTTCTGATAGGATTTTCATTCTTTTATTTTGATCTAATTGGTATTCTTTACTATTCTTATAAAAATCAATACAGTACCAAGCTAGTACAAGTGTTACTAGACAAATAAGTCCTAAAACAATATAATTTTGCTTTGGAATAACTCGATTCATATTTTCCCCTCCTAAAAAAGATCACTTTCTCCTTGTATCTCCTCTATCTTAACATCTGGTAAGACAATGTTTTCTTGCTGACATAGTTTTTCAAATTTTACACGGAAAGCATTTAACTCTTTAATAATACTATCTGGATAAATTCTCTTACTATTTTTAATCGCATTATAAAAGTCGACAACATCAACTACTGGTTTGTTTTGAAACAACGCTTCCGAAAAAGCAGCACTTAAAACGGAAAACGCTACATCTGGATACATAGCAGCTAATCCATAAACTCGTTTAAACTCCGAAGTTGCACTAACTACTGAAGTGATCAACATCTCACTAACGTAATCATTATACTTCACTTTAATTCCAGTTGTTCGTTCAATTCGTGGTAAACTTCCCATTAAAATTTTTACGGTTGTAGCTTCATCCGGCTCGGTCACTTCAATTTTTTCAAAACGTCTTAAAAAAGCTCTATCACGAATAACATAAGTCGAATATTCATTAGTTGTTGTTGCCCCAATTACTTTTATCTCACCACGGTCCAGTGCTGGCTTTAAAATATTAGCTAAATCCATCGGATTACCATCACGAGCTCCCATCAAGGTATGAATTTCATCGATAAAAAGAATTACACGACTCATTTGTTTTAGTTCACGAACTAAAACAGAAATAACCATTTCTTCTTTTCCTTCTACTTCAATATGTCCGATTAAAGAAGTGGAACTAACTTTAATAATACGATAATTTTGAATAGCGATTGGAACCTGATTTCGTTGAATCAGATATGCTAATCCTTCCACGATGGCTGTTTTACCAATACCAGGTTTACCAATTAAAAGAGCTGATTTATCCGGTGTAAGCAGAGTCATCGTTAACTGTTTAATCTCATTTTCACGAGCGATGGCTGGATTTGTTACATACTCTTTGGCAGTCATATCTTCGCCATAAAGTTCAATAATACTTGGATTCACTTTTTCAGCCTCCTATTTTACAAAACCACTTTGTTTAAACAATTTCAAAGCAGCATTATAAGACATTTCTCCTTCAATTCTAGGTCCAGATTGAACAACCCCACCTTTTACAAATACGATTGTCGGTGTACCTGTAAGGAAAGTCTTATTTTTTACAATGGCATATTCATCATTGGACAAGGTTGAAACATCCAAATAATAAACATCTAAATTATACTTGCGAGCAATTTTTTCTAGTGTTGGTTTAAATGCTTGACAGTGACTACATGTCTTAGCACCCAGGTAAAGAATAAAATCCTGCTTTTCCTCAAACATAGTCTGATAATCTTTATAATTAATTTTTTTCAAAGGACTAATAAGGTTTAGAATTAGATAGACTAGCAATACTAGACATACTAAAATAGCTCCCCCTATCATCCATACATTCTTCTTTTTCATACTAACCTCCATGATATATACTATTATATCCTAAAAAAAGCAAAAAAAAAAGAGATTTCCCATGGAAATCACTAATACCGGATAATCTGTTCTTTAGCTAGAAATAAATCCGGATTCTTTTTCATTAGGTCATCAACCGTTGTTCCTAAATTTTGACTAACATCAGCTAAGGTATCTCCCTCTTCCGTAAAATATACTCGAGCGTTTTTTGACGGAATTAGAACTTCTTCACCAGGATATATATAATCTTTTTCTGTAAGCCCATTATACGCTAAAAGGAATGGATAATCTACTTGGTATTGTCTAGCAATCTGATACATGTTATCTCCCTTTTTAACAATATAAGATTGATCTCCTGTTTCCGATACACTACCACTATTGGCTGGAATAATCAAAAATCCTCCTGGTCTTAAAGTACTATCTGTAAGCCCATTTAATCGTTTAATCTCATCTGGTAAAATATCTAGTCTTGAAGCTATATTTTCTAAGGTATCGCCAGATTGAATCTGATATATCGTATACATCTGAACCCCTCCGATACACTATATGAAAAAAGGAACGAAATGTTCCTATTTTCTTGTAATACCAACCTTTATATCCTGATTAAATCCAAACTCTGTATTCGTTAAAATAGTTTGCACTCCTTTAGCATGGTGATAGTAATAAAGTGTATCACCGCTAATAAAGTAAATATAATCATCTAAATAAAGAATATTTCTCGGATTCTCGACTTGAAATAGGAAAGTTCTTTCTATACTATTTTGTATCTCCATACGATAAACGTTATACCGATTCCCTACTCGTTCATATCCATAATAGAATCCTGATTTTTCCTTACCGACAAAATCAACTCTCTCGTAGTTATAATTTGTAAATGGATTATCAATTTTATATTGTTCAAAAGATACGGTATTGCTCACCGCATTATAAATACTGCCATCTTCCCAATTTTTATTTCGATATACCTTAGCTCCTAGCTCTGTATTACCAATCTCTTTAACCGTTTTCTTTTTTATATTAATTTCATACTGTTTTTTACTACTACGATCAATATAATAAATATTATTACCAACAGATCCTTGGAAATATCCATCTAGTGATAAATTATCAGTACACGTTATTTTAAACTGTTCTGTTGTTCGTAAATCCACGACTGTAAAATCATGAAATGAATATTCTTGATTATAATCTGCACTAATATAGTAATTATCGATGTACCCGCTAATTGGTCTTTTATAGACGTCATAATTGTATAATTCTATACTAGAGGAATTATTTCTGTCACTATTACGTAACATGAAAATTCCTTTATAGCCTTCAATTGAAACAATATAATCACTCGGAATCTGTTTTGAATAAAATACAATAGATGATATATTTTGTTCATTTGCAAGATTATTTTGATAATCACTTAAACTATATCCTACATCTTTTAAGGAAGCAGCAAATTCATCTAGTAAAGAGGACTCTCCAACTAAATCACGATAAAAATATTGGATTCCATTCTTTTTACAAATAATATCCATGCCCGACTTCTTTTGAAAGATTGAATAAATACAACTTAGATTATCACCATTAAAATATTTTACATCTTTAATAATACGGTCTGCTTTTCCAAAATCCTGATAAGTTTGATAAGTATACAGCTCTCCATTCACAGCAAACTCAAAAAAATAATTATCTTGTTCATCTTTATAATTCTGTGAGTATACTTCCTTTACCGATACTTTAGGATTATCTCCAACACTATAGTTTACAGTTTGTCCCTTATCAAAAAATTTAAATCCAAGTTGAATTAAAAGATAGAAAAATGTTAGCGTAATTAGTAAACCAAATAATCTTTTCATAACTCACCTCTATTATTATAGTATCATAAATTTTCTATAATGAAAAATATTATCTTATTAGTAAAGTTTTTAAATAAAGCGATGCCATAAATTCTTCAGGAAACAAAATAGCTAAATTGTAAATAGAAGTTTGTTTCATATTGCATTCTTCTTTTGTTATCTGATAGTAAATATAGTGTACCACTCGATTACTATCACGAACTAACCAAAGACTTTTTTTTAAAATTGCTTCTTCTAGCTCCTCAAATGAATCAGTCGCTGTTTCATGAAACTTCTCTTTTAGTAATTCGTTGTAGGAAAAAATATCATATATCTTATCATCAGGCAATAAAAGGATTTTACCTAGCTTTTCTATAATATGATCAAAAGTTTTACGCTTTGTCTCTTTATTTAGTAGTCTTTTATAAGCAGATAGATGCAATATCTTATCAATTAAACTCGAATTATTATCATCGGAATTTAGAAGTTTATCGAGTGTCTCAAAAAATTCTGGAGCATATTCTTCATAGTTCTTTTGTAAATGACCTTTTTTAAAAGTGAAAAGATTTCCATCTAGTTCCTGAAATGTTTTCATCGTATCATTATACCCCAAGCGAATACCTCGACGTGTAATCTCTTTTTCAAAAATTAAAAAGGAACCAATTTCATTTCGTGGTGAAATAATGGTAATGGGAATTCCTTTCGCTCGAACACGTCTTTTCCTTCCAATTGCTTCTAAATCGACTGCAATAATCTCTGTAGCTCCCATCTCAATAGCTAAGTTAATTGGTAAATTATCATAAAACCCACCATCAAAATAAGACTCTTCCTCAATATTTTTCATTTTAAAGGCCGGAAAACAAGAAGCTGATGCGACTAGATAATCTTTTAATTGATCTTTTGGAATCATATTTTTAGTCATTATAACAGGCTTTAAACTAGGAAATCGAACGGTAACTAATCCAAAATCAATCGGTGAACGATAAAATTTTTTAATTTTTAAACAGCGATCAATTGTCGATTCCAATCCTTGAATATCCATTCCCCCAGTACGAAAAAAATTTTTAGCGTAGCCTGCGATAATATTTTTATCACCTAAGGCTTCTTTCGCATCAAAATCACGTCCAAAGATAACACGATAGTCCATATGATACCAGAGCCAAACAGCTTTCAAATAATCTCTTTGTACCATCAAGGCAGCGTTCAAAGCTCCTACTGAAGTTCCAGTTACAATGTCATAAGAATAATGAAGTTTGCGAAGTGCTTTCCAGACGCCTATTTCGTAAGCACCTTTCGCGCCTCCACCCGATAAAACAATTGCTCTCATACTTCACCTCAACATTATTATATCTTATTTTAACCCGATTTTACGAAATATATTAAGAACAAGAGCAAAAAAATAGAAGTTAGGTATTTGATTCACACATTTTTACATTTTGGGAATATGCTATATTGAATAGAAAAGAAGGGGTGGATAATATGTGCAATAATAATAACGACGACTGCAAATGCATTTCTGAGATTCTTACGGTAATATGCATTCTTCAACAAAATGCCACATGTGGTGACAGTTGTTTAGATTCATGCGATCGTGGTTTCTTAGGAAATACAACAACTTGTTTAATTTGCAACACTAGACCAATTATGCTTTACACATGTTGTGGAAACGGTGTACCTTGGAGTATGCCAATTACGAAAGAAGCGATAGATTGTACAGAAGTCGGAGCTACTTGTTCAAATGTATTCCGCGTTGAAAAAATTGACGGATGCTGTGCAACATTCCGCGTACTAGCACCAAATCCTGACACAGCAGAAGCAGCAGCTATACCTTACGTTGCTACCAATTCATTCTTCACAATGAATTTGAATTGTGTATGTTGCTTAAGATGCTTAAATGATACTGCTGTTGAATGTATCTAAAAAAAGCCTAGTCAAATCGACTAGGTTTTTAAGTAGGAAGTAATTCCTATTTTTCTTTGACAAATTGAATATCATCAATTTCATCAATTGCTATTTTTTCGTTGTTAAGTGTAATTAAATGGGTATTGTTTCGTCCAACTATTTTCTTTACCACTTTTCCATTTTTTGTTGTAATTTCCACATCTGCTTTATATACATAAAGAGGTGAATCAAAGATTGCTTTTATTTTTTGACGAATAGATGTTCCCATAATAGGTACTTTGCGTGATTCTTTTGATTCTGAAGAATGATCCTCCTCTTTTGCCGAATAAGATACCTTTTTATTCGTTGATATCTCTTTATTTAATGGATTAGCAAATACTCTTGGTAATTTTTTTTCCATAGAATCTCCTCCTGTTCTAATATATGTAATCAAATGTAAAAAATTCTAACCAAACCTTTTTCCTAATTGAATTCCAAAAAAGAATAATAATAACCCGACAATCCATTCAACTGACGTAGTCGATGCGGTTGCAATATCCCATCCGAGAAAAAGAATTGATACAAGGGCAAAACAAAAAATTACTCGATACGTTCCATCACGATAATGTAAAAAACAATAATTTAATAACTTTGATACAAAGAGAATTCCAAAACCAAGCCCAAGAGCAAAATAGTAGATTGGTTCTTGAAGAAGGTTCAGCGGGATACCGGAAAACAATTCTAATATAAACGGATAACAGCCTAATAGAACAAATATGGCGGTTCCACTTATTCCGGGAATAATCATTGTTGTCGCATCAATAAAACCAAATAAAATGATTTTCATTTTACTATTAAGGGTGTCCTCGTATAGAAAAGAAGTGTTTCCTTGACTATAATTTAAAAGAAAAAAAAGGAGAAATATCGCTAGAAAGATACCGATTATCACTCTATTTAATTTTACATATTCTCTATAGAAAGAAGGCAACGTTCCAAAAATTAATCCTAAGAAAAGTAACATTGTTGGAGCATAAAAATGAATTAGAAAGAATCCAATAGCCTTACTTCCAAATAAAATTCCAAGTAAGATTCCGCCCCCTGCTATCCCCAAAAATGGAATGTACTTTTTTGGTTCTTTCCAGAATTTACATATCGCATCAATACCATTTTGATAGACACCTAATGTTACCGCTAATAAACTTCCCGATAATCCTGGTATAATTTTCGCAATACCTATTACAAACCCTTTTATTACCAACTTTATAATTTCCATCGGATATCACCTAGAAAACTATATGACAAAAAAGAAAAACAAATGTCCCTATAACATCTCCTGCATGAAAAAGAATGTAGTAAAACTACATTCTCTCAAAAATAACATTCATGTCTTATTGTAAATAGGAGACAACTGGACGGAATGAATTGTAACTTCCTACTCCACCCGTTGTAACCGTAAAAGCATTCACTCCAACAAGTGTCAATTCATTAAAACCATCTCCACGAGTAAACCATGATCCAGAAGTATATGGTAAAAAGCTTTGTTCGCCAAACCATCCTCCTTGATTTGTTCCAACCCATGATGATCCATTATAACGATTTGCGTTATTACTCGTTTCATATACAGAATCACCATATACACTACTGTCATAAGCCATTCCAACATTGTTTAATAAATTCGCAGTTGGAGTAGTGTATTTAGTAATATGATAAGATGGAATATTATTGTAATCTTGGGTAGAAAATCCGCCATTGGAAATAAGGTTATTATAAACAGACATCGTTCTCTCCCAAGATCCTCCGCTCATATCATATATTCCTGTAATATTATATGTTGTACTTGCTTTCACACCAATAGTCGTATTATAAGCATTTTGGCACCCATTATATGCAGCTGCAGAAACTGTATTCCCTGCACATCCAGTGATATAATTTTGACTATTATTCACAAATATTTTAGCCTGAGCACCATATGTTGAATTAGATAGATAAGCAACTGCACCCCATTCCAAATTTGTCATAAGGTGTGTATCTACTTGACTAGAATTCCAGCCATATATTGCTTTATTTTTCATGGCCACTGTTGCAATATATGCATTGGCAATCGTATTGCATCGCCAACTTGAGACGTTTGGTATTACTTTAATTGTCTTAGTAGATACATTGTCTCCTGATGTTGGACAAGTCCAATCAGCTACGAATCCATTTGCTACACCTTCAACCGCCGTTGGTTCAAATTTGGCAACCCAATATCCATATTGATTGATATTATTTTGAAACGCTGGATGAACAAAGTAATACATACTCGTATCTTTTACTCCAGCCTGATATCCACTACTCTGGATAGAAGTCTCGTCCACTACCACATTTGATACACCTTTTAAAAATTTTATATCGATAGTTCCCGTTGTACTACTATGATATCCACTCGTTATCTTATAAGCATACCGTGGTATCCATACCCAGTAAGATCCATCTTTCGTTTTTACATTTGCCCATTTTTTAGCTGCGTAATCATACCAATCTGGATCACTTTCGGTAGTAACTGTCTCTACTCCATTTACCCATTTAATCGGTGTCATACCACTTACTAACTTTGGTGCATTAACTCCCTTTGCTAAATCGAATCCGACTTCATTTTCAGGAATTGTTTTTTGACTTTTTGCTTCACTCTCAGTAATACCACCAGCATAATTTGTTAATCGAACTTTATAGGTATAAGTGGTACCGCTTGATAAATTATTAAATAAATAAGTATTATTTGTTCCATTATCAATCCATGTCCCACCATTTGATTGAAACTCATATTTTGCAATTCCAGACTCATTATCATACCCACTCGCAATAACTTGAATACTCTTACTTGTGACCGTTCCAAATCCAACATTGACACCTTCTGGATTTGTTACATCAATCTGATTAACCGTTAAAGTTGAGGAGGTTACAGTGTTAATTCCATCGGTACTTCTAGCTTCAATCGTGCCATTGCTATTAAATACAATTCCTGCACTTGTTCCACTAATTGTAATCCATATATTATTATTTACTGTGGTTCCATTATAAGTTGCATTTCCTGAAAGTACACGAAACTGATTTGTATAACCATTTTGATACGTGATTGTTGCTGTCTTACTCTTTGCCCAACCACTTGGGTTCACACCGTAGCTTGGTGTGATAATTGTAACTGTCGATTGTGTTCTCGCTTCACTTTCAATCGTATCCCCGACATTGTTGGTTAGCCTTACTTTATAAGTATAATTCCCACTAGTCAAGTTACTAAAGAGATAGATATTATTCGTTCCATTATCAATCCATGCTCCACCATCTACTTGAAACTCATACTTAGATATTCCCGATTCATTATCATATCCACTCGCAATAACTTGAATACTATTACTGGTAACTGTTCCAATTTCAACACTGACATTTTCTGGACTTGTTATATCGATCTGACTAATTGTTAGCGTAGAAGAACTAGCTTCATTGTACCCATCACTTGTAATTGCTTCAATTGTTCCATTCGTCTCAAATATAATTTGGGCACTTGTTCCATTAATTTTTTTACGTTCTCCTACTGAGATTACTTCTCCATCCATCAATGCTCTTCCACTATGAATTACCAAATAATTTTCTACTTCATTTGGATAGGTAATTGTTACCGTCTTACTCTTTGCCCAACCACTTGGACTCACACTATAACTGGCAGTTGGTAAATTTTCAGTTATTACTTCAATTGTTTTTTCAGTAACTTTATCAATTCGATTCGTTACCCTTACATAAATTTCATATCTTTTGCTATAGGTTAAAGAATCAAAGGTATATTCATTCTTCTCATTAGTGTTCCAATTAGACTCATTACTACAATCGTCAATACAGTAAGCATAACTTGCAATTCCGGTATCATCACTTGCGGTTGCCATAACCGTTATCTTTCTTGTGGTTCTCTCTTTGATTGAAAGTGATAAATCGGCATATAAAGAGCTCTCCTTACAATTTCCTTTACGAACAATCAAATCATCTCTAGGACCAGATGCACAATAACTTCCATTGGTGAAATTCTTTAAAATATACTGTTCACTACTATTTTTAAAAATTAATCCGCTATAATTGATTTTATTTTTTAAATCTAATTCTTGGATATCCGTTCCCTCTTTGGACATATCATGCTTTAGCAAAACGTATATGTCTCCGGCATCTAGGGTATTTCGTGCACTCTCAAAAAAAGACTTTTCTCTGGCAGACTCAATTTGTGCTATTACAATTGGAGTTGTAATCAAAGCAATCACCGATAGTATTACAATCACAGCAAGTAATTCTACTAATGTAAAACCGGAAAAAGCATATTTTCTAATGTTATATTTATACATAAAATTAACAAATATATTATTTTTTTGCCTTTTTCTAATCATAATTCTATCCTCCTATTTTCATAGTTTCTATATTTTTTATTATATCATAATCACAAAATTTCTTAACACTCTATTTTTAAATTTTATTTAATGATTTTTAATAAAAATTCAAATTTTCTTGATAATAATAATCAATTAAAATTAATAATCCATACTAACAATAAAAATGTTGTACACGAAATACCAATTTTATTGTATAATAAAGACAAATATTGTATAATAACACTAGCAGGGAGGAATTCAATTGAAACTGAATACAAAACAATTAAATAAGAAATTATTTTTATTTATCGGAATTGGAGTTGCATTTATTGCCCTTATCGGTGCAGCTAGCTTAATTACAAGCTTACTTAAAGGAAAAAATATGTCCTATAGCAATATTGAGTTAGAAATGACAAATGCCGCCAAAGAATACTATAAAAAGCATAAAAGTGCTCTACCTATTGATAATGGAAGTTCTGTAACTATTGACAGCAAAGACTTAATCAATAATGGATACCTTAATTCCTTTGATAAACTACGGAAGAATGCCCAATGTTCAGGAGAAGTAACAGTTACAAAAAACGATGAATTTTACTATTATGCTCCTAGTTTAGATTGTGGAAAAGATTATCAAACAGTATTATTAGTAGACAAAATAACAGCCGAAAAAAATGTTGTTACAGAAGGTGATGGACTATATTACATGAGTAACAACTATATTTTCCGAGGAGAAAAAGTAAATAACTATGTTAAATTTGCAAATCACCTTTGGTATATCCTTAGAGTCAAAGATGATAACAGTATCCGATTATTATTTGCTGATAAATTAGAAAAAGTTGTCTGGGATAATCGTTATAATATTGATCGTAAATCAACTGTTGGAATTAATACATTCGAAGTAAGCCGTATCCGCGATTCATTACACGATTATTATAATAATCCAGATTTCTTTACAGATAGCGATAAAGCAAAAATGTTGCCACAGACTTTATGTATTGGTAAAAGAGATCTAAATGAAACGATTAACGATGGTAGTATTGAATGTTCTGAAGTAACAGAAGAAGAAAATATTGGATTACTACAAGTCAACGAATATCAAATCATATCGTTAGATACAAATTGTGCAACTGGAACTCAAGCCCAGTGTAAAAATTACAATTATCTAGCAAAATTATCTCAATCAAGTTGGTCCATAACTACAGATGCGAACACATCTTATAAAGCGTTCAAATTATCTGGTAGCATGTTCCTTTCGAATGCATCTAGTTCTGCTACACCAAGATTTGTTGTCGAACTAAACGGAGGTATTCGCTATACTAGTGGTGATGGTTCAAAAGAGAAACCATATGTAATATCTTAAAAGAGAGTTAAAAACTCTCTTTTTTTGCGATTAAAACAAGCCTCTTACTGGAATCCCAAATACAAGTAAGAAGTGTCAGCTGCTCTTCTTTCGTCTCTTCTAGTAAAGAGATATCATCTTCACCTACTAAGAATCGTTTTTCAATTCTATATCTGTGTTCTATTTCATAAATTTGAAAAATTACCATTTCTCCTACTTTTAATTTTTCTAATATCGAAAAGACTCCTTTTTTATTATGCCCAGCCAATACAAAATTATTACGTTTTAATCCAACTGCCTGCAAACCGATTGAATCTTGATCTAATATATCTTGTTCAAAACTGTAGACAACACTATGAAAGTAATTTTGAGACGGAATAAAGAGACTTCCTATGTTCTGCCCTTTCGATGGCAAATCGCTATTTAGTGATATAAAAGCAGAACTAATAATAAAGAAAAAATTAAGAATAATGGATAATAACATAGATTAATAATAATCCTCCAAACAAGAACAGATTAAAACCTTTAGGATTAGACTTAGTGGTTTTAGGGAGAATTTCTTCTGTTTTATTATCGTGAATAGTATCTCCATGTGACGGATTATCAGAATCTATAGGAGACTCTTCTTCAAGTAATGTTTCTGACTCATCAGAATCTTGATCATTATTTGAATTTTCGCTGCGTATAAAGTGCAATAATTTTCCATAACTAGGTAAATAAAAAGAAATATTATTGTGATTCTTTTTATCTAATAAATGATAATAGCCTGTTGGCAAATCATTTAAAAAGATAGTTCCATTTTGATCAGTAACCCATTCCCAACAAATACCTGTAGTATCTGTTAAGATAAAGAGCTCATCTTTAACTACATTATGATTAATATCTTCAACCATTATTGTAAGATCTCCTTTTGCTAATGGATGGTAAAACTCTACATCAATCGAATCATCACTATCTACTCGAAAATAAATTTTTTGTCCCCCAAGAATCGGCATAATATAATATTCGCCTTTAGGAAGTGGTATAGAAAATCGTTCAAATCCATTATCGTCAAGATTCAAAAGAGTAATTAAATCACCACTTCTCCACAAGGGATCATTAAATAGTAATACCTCACTTGCGTACAAGCCATACTCTGAAGAAAACGGTACAGTATCATACATACCACTCTGCTGTACTATTCCCAAAAAAATTTCTTTCCATGACCATAAATTGATGTTAAATAATGGATAGTCTGATACTTTTGAAATGTTTATTTCAACCAGATCAGTCTGATCATCCTGGTATTGAATAGAGACTGGTATAACAGTACTATCATGGATATAATTTTGATTGGTGGGATCAAAATCTTCGACCAATGAATATTCTCCAAGTGGTATTTTATCAAAAAAGAGCTTACCATCATGATCTGTACACGAAAACCCAAGCATTGCTCCAACTGGATATAACCATTCCCCATCAGGACCATATAGTACCTGTTTAGAATATAAGAAATAACAGACATTTGGTACTGGATACTTTTCTTTTTGATAAAGATTTTGATACCGTGTCACAATTACTTTTCCACTTGGAATAGCAACCTCTTGATAGATATCTAAAATTCCATCATTATGAATTTCCTTTATTTGAAACTTACTTTTACTTCCTTTCAAATAGGGATCTCTAGCACTAACATCAATAATCTCATAATTCCCTCTCGGCAAAGTAAAATCTGATAAAAATAACCCATCATTAGTAGTTTTAAAAATATTCGTCCCCTTTTTCTCAATTAACTTTTGATTATCAATATCGAAAATCTGAAATTCAAAATAAGAGGAGATTACACTATTATGATAAGTGTGATGAACACGAATTTTTTCCGTATAAGAATTAGTTGGTTTAATCTTGATTTTCACAATTTTTTGAAATCCTTGTAACAAAGCCAAATCCTGCCCATTTGGCGAGGTAAAACCCATTCTATTCCCATCAATATTACGAATCAATTCTATTTCTGCCTCCTTATCATCTAAAATCTTAATTGTTAGTAACTGCCCTTCAATTGTTACCTGATGATTTGAATTATTTATAACTTGGTATCCCTCTAAAACACTATTTTTATCAATTAAAGTAATTGTGGAAAATACGTTTCCTTGAATTTCTTTTGTCTCGAATTTTGGACCTTCGATTTCTCTTTTCACATTATCCTCTATTATGTTTTTATAATCTGTGATATTAATTTTATCCCCTTTTTCTTTGTACTCTGTTGTGAAAGAAACTTCATTATCTCCTGTAACACGTCTCCATATTAATTCTTGACTCGCCAGATAATAATAGGGATGTTGATCCTTTTCCTTCACACCATAATGAGCTACCAAGGATAGATAATCCAAATCATCAGCAGAAAATTTCGATAAAATACTATCATCTCTTTCATATTCAACACCGGAACCAATATAAGGATTAATACAGTAGACCATCCTACCTTCAAGATACGCATAGCCAATTGGCCCAGAATAATTTTGTCCATTCAAATAGCGATTACTATATACATTGGGAATATAGTCCCAATATACCGAAGCAGCTGCAAGCAATTTGATGTCAAAGAAAAAACAAACAATTAAAAAAATAAATAACTTCTTCATAATTTCTCCTTTCATAGAAAGATACTATAAGAGAAATTAGAACTTTTGACAAATAAAAAAGATTATAATTTTGCAACTATAATCTTTCAAATTAATTTAATATAATGTTGAAATAATATTCATCTTCATATATTTTATTTAAATTTTACCTTTTTCAAGAAAATTCCAAAATCTTTTCTCTTTGAATACATCATTAGAAGAATCATAGAAATCAATCAAAGATGTTTTATTCTTTATACAATGTTTCTTGATCTTTCTTTCTAATTCTAGAGCCACACCATAACTGCCATCGTAAAAAGTTACATCACCTAAAACATCCTTTATTAAATCCTTGATAAGTGGATAATGGGTACATCCAAGTACTACATTCTTAACATTCTGATAATATTGGAAATGTTGCTTTAAGTATTTAGAAACCTCTTCCATATTTCCTAGTTCAATTAAACTAGCCAATCCTATGCATGGATAGAGAATGGTATGTCCATTATCATATTGTTTGTAAAGTGCTTGAAACCTCTCACTTTCGATAGTCCCTCTAGTTGCCATTACTAAAGTTTTTGTAGTTACTCCAGCATTATAAAGCATTTTATATGCAGGTTCAATTGCAACAAAAGGAAAGTTAGGAAATTCATCTCTCAGTTTATTCACACAAATTGCACTTGCCGTATTGCAGGCAATCACAATTATTGTGCAACCTTGTTCCATGAGAGAGACAACAACATCATAAACGATACTATAAATTTGATCAAGATTTTTATCTCCATATGGGTTATTTTTAGAATCACTATAGTAGAAATAATGATAGTTCGGTAGCAACTTAATTATTTCTTTTAATACCGTTACTCCACCAATTCCAGAATCAAATATCCCAATCATTTTCTCTTCTTTTCATGACGATCTCGATCAAATTTAAATAAATAGTGTTTTTTAGATAATTTTCCAATCGTAGCTTGGGCATTAGGAAACGCTCTCATCAATCTACTTGTAAGAACAGATTGTTGCGTTAGTACCTTCCGAACTCGTTTTGTGATCTCTTCAGTACTATCCTTTTTGATCGTTCTTGCAACTTTCTTAAAACTCATAATAATATTACATGAAACAACTAAATCAAGTAGAAATAATCCTAAGAAAAAACCAGTTACAAAATGAACAGCAATCTTTGGAATATCTAAATATAGTGAAAACAAGAATGGATTGATATAAGCAACGATTAGTGTACCAAAAAAACCAAATGGAGTTAATGTTTCTAGACAAACTCGACCATTGATATTAAATCGCTTATCACTATAATCCCACCATCTTGCTCGAAATAACTTTTCCATAATATAACTAGTTACGTATTCTAAAATAGAACACACAATCACCGATAAGCAAAATAATACGATTATATCTTTAACATAATCATGAAGTAGGATGATCATAAGTAGTGATCCAACACCATAAATAGGACAAAAAGGGCCGATTAAAAAGCCTCGATTAACAAACTTTTTCTGATCCTTATAACATACAATTACTTCTAATAACCAACCTAAGAACGAATAAGTCATAAATAATAAAAAGCCTAACTCAATCAATTGAAATTTCATATGACACCTCATCTATATAACATAATAATTTTTTATTAAAAATATGTACCTTTTTCTAGTCTTTAACATCTTATCTTAGAATAATAGATAAGTCAAGGAAAAAGAAATTTGAAAATCTTTTATTTTGTATTATCTATGAACTTTTCTATTACCTTAGAGCAATCGTGTCCTTCGATCAAATGTCCGCCAGTTTCATAGATAGCTGTATCAGCATTTACCCTTTTTAAAAATGCTTCAATATTTTCATATTTTGCCATTGGATCGTCTTTAGCATGGATTACCAGAATTGGAACTTTTATATTTTCTAATTGATATTCATCATAGTGAAGTGTCATATCAATATTTGTGATATTAGTATCTGCAATGACACCTTTATGTCGCTCTTTCACTGGTAACATCGTCGCCAATAAATCCTTACTGTCTCCACTACCTAACATAGAACGAAATGCAAATCCAAAATATTTCAATACAAACCACATTGTAAAATCATTGACAATAAAACTTGGTGGTCCCATCATTCCAAGATTCTGCACTTCTTCTATTGTTCGTTTTTTATCAGGAACTCCAGAAGATAATAGAATTAACCCTTTTACTCGTTCAGGATAATCTAAAGTAAATCGTAATCCTGAAGCCCCTCCAGCTGAAGTACTAATGATATAAGCTTTATCTATTTTTAACACGTCGAGCAATTGTACAAAAACTTTAGATTGATTTTTTGGAGTTGGTTTTTTAGGTAAACTCGATCCAGGATATCCAAACCTAGAAATAGCGATTTTTTTATAATTCCCTTTTAATAATTTTTTTAAACTTAAATAACCTTGATCATATCCTCCGAAAATACCATGAGAAAGTAAAATTGCCTCTCCAGTTCCCTCTTCTACATAGCTCATCTTTCCAAATTCAGTGTCAAATTTTTTTATATTATAAGATTTCAATTTTTGACTATATTTGTTTATATCACGATTAAACGATATTAATATACCGACAAAAACTATAACTATAATTGTGATAAAAATGTAAACTAGCATTTGTTTCCCCCTTAAAAAGTTTTACTTACTTATTCTAATTATAGTGAATATCTCTTTAGAAATCAAATAAAAAGGAGATTTCATTCTCCTTATTGAATTTCAATTGCAGTAGTTGTTTCCTCTTCTTCTATTTTAGGAAGAACTACTTTTAGTATACCATTATTAAATTCTGCTTTGATATTATTTTGATCTATTTTTTCTCCGAAATAGAAACGACGATTCATCTTATTATAGATACGTTCCTTTCTAAGATATTTCTTATCATCACTTTCATTTATCTCTTCCTTTTCGGCACTAATACTTAAATTGCCATTATTAAAATCAACTTTTATTTCAGATTTATCAAATCCAGGAAGCTCTGCCTCAAAGTGATAACTCCCATCTTTCTCATAAATATCAGAACGCATCAACATATCATCATTATTTTCTAATAAATTATCGAAAATATGATCAAAATAATATTTTTTTGGTACTAAATACATACTTATCACCTCACGATTACATTATATCACTTTTTTAGCACTTGTCAATAGTGAGTGCTAAAAAGATGGGGGCTTTTTTACTAGGTGACATCCATCATGATGCATATACTATACAAGGTGATGCAATGATAACACTTCTATTATTAGCAATTACTTTATCACTAGACTCCTTTTTCACAAGCATTTCATATGGGATAAGTAATATTCATATTCCAAAATCTGCAATTTTTATGATAAGTTTTATCGGTACATTGTTGTTAGGAATTTCACTTTTCTGTTCAAACATTATACGAAACTTTTTACCTAATTCCTTTTGTATCTTTTCAAGCTTTTTCATTTTATTTTTCATGGGTTTCTATCGCATGTTTGAAACAATTATAAAAAGAACCTTCAAAAATAAAAAAAATCGACTATTGCAAGTGTATGCAGATGAAATGAGTGCAGATTTTGATCATTCTAAAGATCTAAGTATCAAAGAATCAATTATATTAGGAACAACGCTTTCTTTAGATTCTATTGGAAGTGGAATTGGAATTGGGCTCGTTCCAAAAGGAGCTATCATCTTTTTAATTTTCAGTTTTTTATCTACTTTATTATTAATTCAATTAGGTTATTTTTTGGGAATCAAAATGATTAAAAAAAGTCCTAATATTAGTTGGATAAGCGGATTAATGTTAATGGTATTAGCATGTCTAAGACTTGTATCATAATTTTTACTTTTTTACATTTACTAATAAAAAGAGGTTATAATATTGTAAGTGCAGCACATTTATTCTATAATTAAATTGAAGGTGAAAAAATGAAAAAAGTGAGAATAGTAAATTGGCTACTTATTATCAGTATGATTATTGGCGACATTATGCTTGTTATTCATGATCTAAAAATTGATAAAATAGATCGGATTCCAACTTATATAGTTTTAATTCCAATCCTGATGGCTCCATGGTTAATTAGAAAAATATTACATTACGAGGTATCAGAAGAAATAAAATTAGTATATTATATTTTTATTTTTCTAGCCCAATTTCTCGGTTCTGGAATTAATCTCTATAACAAAACAATATGGTTTGATAAATTCACGCATTTCTTATCTGGAATACTAAGTGGATTTATTGCAATTTTACTTCTGGTAGAATTTAAAAAGAACCCCTATAAAAATCTTTTATTTCATGTAACTTATATTTTAGGAATTACATTTCTAATTGCCGGTGGATGGGAATGTATTGAATTCTTAATTGACAAAGTTTCTGGATCAGATGTGCAACACGTTTTAGAAACTGGCGTAGATGATACAATGTTAGATATGGTTTCTGCTATCGTTGGTTCAGTATTATTTATAATTGTGTATCTTTATGAAATATTATATAATAAATCAGGAATTATTAAACTATTTGTCCAATCATTAGAAAAGCATTCATACAATAAAAAAAGAGCATTATAGCTCTTTTTCTCTTTCAAATATTAATTCAAAATATTTTGCTGCCCCATATCCAGCAATTGCAGGTGCGAACACCTGAACTAATTTCCAACCATTTGTCGCTTCTTCATTTGCTAACTCGATGTAATCTCTTTTAGGCTCTCTTCCCCAAGCACTTAAATCAATCCTAATTTTTTTATATTCTTTCATACTAACTATCTCCTTTTATACAGTATAGCATATTATGAAAACAATTATAATCTTTCTTTTCGAACTGTACTTATGTGTTTTGTTCCGCTAATCGTCTCATAAAAAAATAGTTTTTTACTAAACAATAACGCCCGTAAGAATTCAAAAAAGAATTTGACATAGATACAAATTAAGACAAATGAAGAAATGAGTAACAAGACTAAAATAAAGAAGTTTTCACTGGAATAAAATTTGGTAAATCCTGTAACAATCCAAAATGGAGTTCCCATTATAATTCCATATAGAAAGCCATAACGAATAAAATACGCATACCATTTAACAGCTATTTCATTTTTCGAAACTAAGCGAATCTGAACAATTCTTTTACCAATTGTTCTTCCTTTCGTCAATAGTGAAAGAACACAGAAATAAATTATACCGGTAATTAAAATATTTCGAATCATTAAATTACATGCACTTACTATAATCCAATCGATTAGAAAGGCCACCAATCTTCGATAAATAGTAACTTGCTCACCCTTTTGATAGGAAAGTTTATCAAGTTTTTCACGAGATGGCAAAAATCCCAAAAAACTAGTAATTAAGTATCCAATTATTCCTCCACTGGTATTTATAATCAGATCATCGACATCAAATAAACGATAGGGTCTTGGATAGATACCATATAGTCCACTTAATTGTGTTAATTCAAAAAATAAACTTAGTAAAAAAGAATATAACAATGTTTTCGAAAAAGTACATTTAAAATAGTAACGTAAATAAATTCCAAACGGAACAAACATAAACAAATTGAAAATTACATTGTAAAAACTAGGATCCTTTAATGACTTTAAATACGTACCCGGTTGGCTCCATATAAATCCTGATTCCTTAAAAAAATCGACGACAAATTGAAATGGAATCAATTGGACAAAAGAGCGTGTCATCTTTGCTACCCGTTCAAATGATGGTAGTGGCAAGATTACTAAGAAATACACACTCATTAAATATAAAATAAAAGAATAGACAATCAAAGTCCGAAAGATCATAATCGCACCATATTTATGATAATTATAAATCACATATGGTAAAGTAAATAAGAATGCAATTAACGGAAATACAAAAAAAGCAGTCTCTATTGAATAAACATAATTTGTCATACAACTCACCTCTATTAGTATACCAAATAAAATACAATTATAAATGAATATTTTGTAATAAAAAAATCTAGCGTTTGCTAGATTTTCTTATTACTATTGAACTTTTGAAAAAGTGATGCTTTATCTTTTTCAATTATTTCATTTTCTAAATTAGACTTTCGTTTATCTTTCACTATTTTTTTGTTGCTTGCAATAATGATGATTTTTTTTCTTTCTATTTTGTCATTATGGTTTTGGGGTTATTTCATATAATTTTGATGCACTATTTCCACTTGGTGTCAATTGTAAAAATATCCACCTTGTCCCTACTGGAACTGTGAAATTTCCCTCTGTCGGTCCATACCAACCATCAAAAGTTAATTTACTGATAATAGTTTTTTCATTATTTAAGAAAGAAATATATCCATTCCAATGATTTATACCACCAAATTTTATGTAAACTTTTTTGTCTTCCATACTAGAATCAACGCTCATATAGGCATTATTTTGACTTACAGAAGTGGTATCATTCCCATCATATGCTGCTACTCCTATCGCGTCAGCCACGTTTGCGGTGTAACTAGATATGATTCTCGTTTCATTTCCGTATTGATCAATTCCTTTCGCATAAATTGTCTGTCCTTGATTCACTTTAATTGGCTGATTCTGATAATTTAGCCAATCTCCAGTTGTTCCGATTCGGTATAACCGCTGTACGCTTGTTGGAAAATAGTTGATTGTTACCATTTGATATGGAGTTCTAATTGCCTTGGTTGGATCCGCATGGAGTAACATATAGCCATTCACTGCTTTAAAGGCTGGCTCTGTTGCTGGTGTGATTTCACAGAGATTTGCGCCATTTGTACCACTTGTCATATCTACTAAAATCCACTTAGTTCCACTTGGAACAACAAAATTACCTTCTGTCGGTCCATACCAACCATCAAAGGTTAACTTATTAATAATAGTTTTTTCTTCATTTAAGAAAGAAATATATCCATTCCAACGATTTGTACCGGTAAATTTAACATACATTTTTTGTTCACCCATACTAGAGTCAACTTTCATATACTTATTTGTTCCGGTAATACAAGTACTGATATTTCCGTCATAAGCAGCTGTTCCTAAGGCATCCGTTACATTTGCAGTATAACTAGAAGTTACTCTTGTCTCATTTCCGTACTGATCAATTCCTTTTGCATAAATCGTTTCACCTTGATTTACCTTAACTGGTTGATCATTATAAGTTTTCCAGTCTCCAGTTGTCCCAATACGGTATAGTTTTTGAACACTCGTTGGAAAATAATCAATAGTCACCATTTGATATGGAACTCTAATTGCCTTGGTTGGATCCGCATGAAGTAACATATAGCCATTCTCTGCTTTAAAGGCTGGCTCTGTTGCTGATGTAATTTCACAGAGATTTGTGCCATTTGTACCACTTGTCATATCTACTAAAATCCACTTAGTTCCACTTGGAACAACAAAATTACCTTCTGTCGGTCCATACCAACCATCAAAAGTTAATTTATTAATAATAGTTTTTTCTTCATTTAAGAAAGAAATATATCCATTCCAACGATTTGTACCGGTAAATTTAACATACATTTTTTGTTCACTCATACTAGAGTCAACTTTCATATACTTATTTGTTCCGGTAATACAAGTACTGATATTTCCATCATAAGCAGCTTGACCAATCGCATCACTTGGTAGTCCGACTGTCTTAGTAGTGCTTACTTCAAGTCCCGTACTTGTCTTCACACTCTTCGCTTTGATCGTTCCAGTTGCTAACTTAAACTCTCCTGTATATTCTATCCAGGTTGTTCCATTATCCAAACTATAATAGTTCTTAATGTCCGTTCTATTGTCGTACACAATCGTTGTTTTCGAATCTAGATCGACTCCATAACTCGTTAAAATCGGATATCCTGCATTTGAGTTGATCACTGGTACTTT
>DICM01000010.1 GCA_002416285.1 Caryophanales bacterium UBA5026 | reverse complement strand
ATTTGTCAACAGTCTGAAAAGAGAATAACTAATTCTCTTTTTTATTATAAATATTTCAAAAAAAGAAGCCTAGCTGGCTCCATTATTAAACTCATTATATTGTTCTCTTAACTCTTGAAGTTTCTGTTCAATTTTGGTTTCTTCGGCACCTTCTAGTTGGTACCAACCCTTTTCAAACATTAGATCATAACAAACTCTCGCAGCGTCTTTGATATCTTCAAACATATCAAAATAAGAGTTATATAATTCGTTATTACTTGCTTCATTTAAAGCATCAGATAAATTATTGCTCATGTTTTTTTCAGTTTCTAACATAGCATTTAAATAGTCACGATCATTCATTTCAATCGTAGCTGGTACTTCTGTTTTAGGGTTTCCTACGTTCATAAAATCCTCCTATTCTAAAATACTTAATACCTCGTCACATTGTTCTTTGTGCATTTCAAATAAACGATTCATGAGTTCTTTAATTTCTTCATCTTCGACTTCGTTTTTGAAATGGTATGCTTTTTTGGCAGCTGTGAAATTCCAACCAAAAATATCTGTTAGGTATGCTAAATCTTTCGTTGAAATCATTGTTGGTGCTTCTTTCATATCATCATCCTTTCTATCATTAATGTGTTATATTTTTAAAATTTTATTCAAAAGGACGGGAATTTTTATTTAAAACAGGGAATTATTATTATAATTCTTTTTTTCTGCGTTAAATTTTCTTTTTATGACAGAAACCGACATCTTTCTTTGGTAAATTAATGCTGGTGATAGAATGATAAAAAAATATATAGTTCCAGGAGTTCTTTGTATAGCTCTGGGGATTGGTCTTGGCTTCTTTTTCTTTCAACAATATAATCCCAAAGAAAATACGGCAAAGGTGAGTGGAACACCAGAAAAGGTTACCTTTCTTCAGTTTGGTGTTTATTCTAGCGAGGATAGTATGAAGAAAAATACTACGTCTATTTCGAATTACACTTACATTATTCAAGACCAGAAGTATTATGTTTTTGTGGCAATGACGCAAGATGAAAAGAATTTACAAAAATTAAAGGAATATTATAAGGGGTTAGGGTATGATACTTATGCCAAGGAATTTACTATTTCGAATGCGACATTTTTAGAAACCCTTGGGCAATATGATTTGATGCTTAGTGAGACGACCGAACAAAAAACGATTAGTGCAATCTGTTCTCAGGTCATTGCTAAGTATGAGGAGTTGATAGCTAGTGATTCGCATGAAGGAAATGCCAATTAATGATCGTCCAATTGAACGATTAGAATTATATGGAGCCGCATCGCTCAGTAATGAGGAATTACTTTCTATTTTAATAAAATGTGGAACTAAAAAGGAAAGTGTGAAAGAAGTTGCTCGACATGTTTTAGAGCAAATTGAACAAATTCAGGATTTAAAGGATTTTTCACTTACTCAATTTACTAATATAGCCGGAATTGGGAAGAAAAAAGCAGTTACAATTTTGGCTGCTTTAGAACTTGGCAAAAGAGTGAATCAAAAGCGAGAGACAATTTATAAAAAGAAAATTACAAATGCCGATATTGTATTTGATTTTTATAAGGATATCATTGGGGATCATCTACAAGAACATTTTTATTGTCTCTATTTAGATTCTCAAAAAAAAGTTATCAAGCAAAAATTAATTTTTCTTGGAACACTTGATTTTAGTCTTGTTCATCCAAGAGAGATTTTTAAAGAAGCATATTTACTTAGTGCTTCTTCTATTATCTGTATTCATAACCACCCAAGTGATCATGTGGAACCATCTAAGCAAGATATCTATATAACGAATCAATTGATTCAGATAGGGAATCTTTTAGGGATTCCTATTAATGATCACATTATTGTTGGAAAAAAGCATTATTATAGTTTTTTTGAGCATAATCGAATAAGGACGTGAAAAACATGAGAAAAAGAGTAGATAAAAAAATTGAGAAACGATATATTATTGTCATTTTATTATTGTTTCTTTTTATAATATTAGGATTACTTTTTTATTTTGTGCAGCGGGATAGAAATTTATCTCTTACTGAAAAAGGACTGCATGATGCTTTTGTTACTGTTCAAAAGGTTGTGGTAACGCCCTTTCAATTTATTGGGAAAAAGATCCATGAAATTACGCAGAGTCAAAAGATCTACAAGGAATACAATCGCTTGAAGCGAAGAGAAGAAGAAATGGATATTCTTGAAACGAAAAACACTAATCTAGAACAGGAACTTAGCCAATTAAATGATCTTTTAGATTTGAATGTTGCACTTAGTAATACACATTATATTAATGCGACTGTAGTGAACCGCAATTTAGATGATTGGAATGATACCATTACCATTGACCGGGGAGAGAAACATGGTATTTCTACCGGGATGGCAGTTATTACTTCAAAAGGATTAGTCGGAACGATTTCACAAACATCATTTTATTATTCTACCGTTACACTTTTAACACATCCTGGTGAGAAATTATCAGTAAAAATTGCGATTGAAAATGATTTTGTATATGGCCTTTTAATCGGTTATGATAGTACTACAGGGCTTTTTAAAATGGAAGGTATTTCAGAAAATAAGAGTATTCCTGAAGGGTCAAAAGTAATGACAACAGGATTTGGTTCAAAATATCCAAGTGGCCTTTTAATTGGTACAGTAACTGGTTCGACGAAGGATCATTTTGATCTCGCACAAACAATTTCAATTAAACCGTCTTCTTCTTTTAATCATATCGCATATGTAACAGTTGTTGAGAGGACCGAGGAATGATCTGGTTCATCGCGTTTGTTAGCTATTTTTTAGATGGTATATTTTCTGCTTTGCTTCCTACATACGGATTTTTTCGTCCTTTATTCAGTCTACTTAGTCTACTTTTAATGTATCCATTTTGTTATTATCAGAAAAAAAATTATTTCATTTTATCTTTTTGTCTTGGAATGCTATATGATTTTACATACACAAATACGCCATTCTTTCATGGATTATTGTTTTTATTATTTGCTTTTTTGATTCAGCTATGGAATCATTATTACCGAAATACGATATGGAATTTAGTTTGTGTCAGTACTCTTTTAATTCTCGGCTATCGGATATTTGGATATCTTCTTCTCGTTTTTTTGCAATCATATCCTTTTAACGGGAAAGCTTTTTTAAGAATACTAGGTTCTTCATTTTTATTAAATTGGCTTTATATTGCTATCTTTTTTCCGTTTGTTTTGTGGCTTGCACGAAAAAAACATATTCATATAATGAATTAAATTTATATTTTGAAACATCTTATAAATGGTGAGAATATGAAAAAAGTATTAATTACAGGTGCACGTAGTGGAATTGGAAGTGCGGTTGTCGATGCATTAAAAGATAAAGATTATTTTATCTATGTCACAGTACATACTGAAAAGCAATTGGAAGCAGTTCAAAAAAGGTATCAGGGTATGGATAATATTGAGTGTATGAAATTAGATATAACTGATCCAGTAGATCAGCGAAAAGTATGTAAATTAGATCTCGATATTTTCATTAGTAATGCTGCGATCGGAAAGGGTGGATCGCTAGCTGAAATCCCTATGCAATTAGTTCGTGAAAATTTTGAAACTAATGTCTTTTCAACATTTGAAATGATACAGTTAGCCTTGAAACCGATGATACAGAAAAAAGAAGGGAAGATCATCGTCATGGGATCTTTAGCAGGAACATATCCTCTTTCTTTTTTAGGAAGTTATTCAGGAACAAAAGCGAGTATTAAAAAAATGACAACTGTTCTTCGAAGAGAGATGAAATTATTAGATACTAATATTGGAATTCATTTAATTGAACCGGGACTATATGGAACTGGGTTCAATCAAATGATGTTTGAAGATAAATATCCTAGAATGAAAAAACAATCCTACTTTAAAAGTGAGATTGAGTTTATTCAATCGAGAGAATGTATGATGCTTCATTACTTAGAAAAAAAGAATTTAAAATCAATTGTAAATAAGATTATAAGTGCAGTAGAAGATGATAGCGACCAATTTATTTATCGAGCACCATTTTCACAAGTGATTGTGACAAAACTTTACGAATTATTTTTTCAATAAAAAGAGTCATTGAATGACTCTTTATTGTTAGAAAAGACCGTTAATTTCGTTGTTTTTAATTGTCATTTTTTGATAAGCAGGATTTCTTGAAAGTCCTGGCATCGTCATAATATTACCCATTTTTACAACGATGAATCCCGCACCATTTCTAATTTCAATATCTGTTACAGTCATTGTAAAATCATCTGGTGCTCCAAGTAATTTAGGGTTATCACTAAATGAATATTGTGTTTTAGCGATACAAACTGGTAATTGGTCTAAATGAAACTGTTTTAATTGTTTCATTTTTTCTTTGGCAATATCCGAATAAATTATTTCTTTGGCACGATATAATTTTTTACAAATGATATCAATTTTATTTTCAATCGAATCATTTATATCATAAAGAAGAGTAGTGATATTTGTTTTTTCTACCAATTCAATAATCTTGTTACAAAGGTCTAGTGCTCCATCACTACCTTTTTTAAATGATTCACAAATACTGAATGGGATATTTAAATTTTTACAAGTATCTTCAATAAATTGAATTTCATCATCGGTATCATCTTCAAATTTATTTAGCGCTACAATTAAATTAGAAGATAGTAATTGCATATTTTCAATATGTCTTATAAGATTACTAATACCATCTTTTAGGGCAACTAAATTTTCTTTGTTGATTTCTTCTTTTGGGCAATTTCCATTATATTTTAAAGAGCGGATAGTTGCATTAATGACAACGAGATCTGGTTTTAATTTTGAACTTCGACATTTGATATCAAAGAATTTAACAGCACCTAAATCAGCACCAAATCCGGCTTCCGTTACAACATAATCGGATAACTTTAACCCAAGTTTTGTTGCGATTACCGAATTACATCCATGTGCAATATTTGCGAATGGACCACCATGAATAATTACTGGATTGTTTTCTAGTGTTTGAACTAAGTTTGGTTTAATCGCATCTTTTAGTAAAATAATTAATGCATCAGTTCCTTTTAGTTCACTCGCATATACTGGTTTTTTATCATAGTTAAAAGCGATAATAATATTGTCTAGACGTTTTCTTAAATCTTCTATGTCTTCAGCAAGACAAAGGATAGCCATCATTTCACTGGCTGTTGTAATCATAAAGTGATCTTCGCGCTCATAGGAAGAATGAATCGTAATATTTCTTAAAGCTCGATCGTTCATATCCATAACCCTAGAAAAGGTTATGGTATTAGGGTCAATATTTAATTCATTTCCTTGGAAAATATGATTATCAATCATCGCACATAATAAATTATTACATGCGGTAATAGCGTGAATATCTCCTGTGAAATGTAGATTAATATCTTCCATTGGAATTACCTGTGCATAACCTCCACCGGTAGCTCCTCCTTTAATTCCAAATACAGGACCTAATGATGGTTCTCTAAGGACAGCTAAACTATTTTTTTTCAGTTTTCTAAGCCCATCTTGAATACCGATACTGATAGTTGTTTTTCCTTCACCATAAGGTGTTGGATGAATGGAAGTAACTAAAATTAATTTTCCAATTTTATCAGCTTCTTTTTGGTCGTTAATTTTCGCTTTATCATTTCCATAAAGTTCAATTTCTTCATTTGTTAAATTTAACATCTTTGCAATTTCAACAATAGGCATCTTTTTTGCTTTTCTAGCAATTTCAATATCCGTCATTTTATCACCTCTAATAACATTATAACAGTTTTTTTTAATTTCAGTAGTTTTATGTACTCTTTTTTGCTATAATTAATTATAATAGAGTTGGAGGTTGTTATGAATTTATATCGTTGTTCAATTTGTGGTAACGTCATTTCACTTTTAAGTGGAGATGCTGATCACATTACTTGTTGTGGGGAAAAGATGCAGAAACTGAAAGCTAATACAGTTGATGCGAGTCATGAAAAACATGTGCCTGCTTGTACAGTAAAAGATGATCAAATCTTTGTTCAAGTTGGAGAGACTATCCATCCAATGTTAGAAGAACATTATATTGAATGGATTGCACTTGTAAAAGATGATAAAATAATTCGTGTAAATTTAAAACCAGGTGAAGAGCCTAAGGCAGTATTCCCGTATGAAGAGAATGCGGAGATTTATGAATATTGTAATTTGCACGGACTTTGGAAAACAAGTATTTAAAACTTCTGAAAAGAAGTTTTTTGTTTAAAATAATAAAAAAGAATGTTTTTTCTATAGTACTAAAAAACTTCCATTTGGAAGTTTTTTAGTTGTATAATTCATTTTTCAAAAGTTCAATATTATCTGTCATTAAAGAGAGATAATCCTCTTTTTCAGAACGTTCTTTTTCTGTCAATGTTTCAAGACTATGAAGTTCTGTTATAGTAACATCTGTATCTGATTTTAATTGATTCATCGTATCACTAAGTTTAGTTTGATCAAGCGTATAAATATATTTAAGTTGTTTATTTGAAATCATTTTTTTAACAACTGCAATGTTTTTTTCAGTTACTGTAGTTGGATCTAATGAAATAATGGTAAATCCATATTTTGATAAGAAATTAAGTGTATTGTTGTCTACGACAATTGTCTTTTTGTCAGAGCTTTCACTTAACAAATTGAATTTCGCATCAAGCGCTGAAATATCAACTTTCAGTTTTTCATAATTTTCTTCAATTTCAGTTTTTAAATAATGATTGTCAATATACTCTAATAGTCCATTCTTAATATTTAATGACATCATTAAGTAATTGGAAGGATCTAACCATAGTTCTGCATCACCATAGGTATATTCCATACTTTGAGAAGAATCAATAATTTTTAAATTCTTATTATAATGGAACATTGATGTCACATAGTCTTTTTCTGTACTTAATCCATTAAAGATATACATACCAGCACTACTATAATCTTTAATTTGTTTGTCTGTTAATTGATATTCACTTATTTTTGTATCATTGGGATAGATACTTTTGATGGTACTATTGTCACCATATAAACGATAGGTAATATATTCAAGTGGATATGCAGTTGTATAAATTGTAATATCTTCCATTGAATCTCTTTTGAAACAACCACTAAGATTCAATGTCAACGCTCCGATAAAGAGTAAACACATTAATTTTTTCATACCTTTTTCCTTTCTGGTACAGGGTCAACACCTGGTTTTCCCCATGGATTGCATCTTAAAATTCGTTTAATACTCAAGTAAGTTCCTTTTATTGCACCAAAACGCTCTATAGCCTCATAAGCATAAGTAGAACAGCTCGGCACAAATCGGCAATGATAATGAAAATTGCCAACAGTATTTTTATAACAACGAATTAGGAAAAGTAAACATCTTTTCATAACAACACCATTTTCATTATACAAGAAAATGAACCTTTTGTAAAAATAAATTGTTCATGGTCGTGATTATTTGATATAATGTTGACGGTGATAAAATGAAACTATTAGATGATCTAGGAATAAAGCCAAATAAATTATCTCTTTATAAAACTGCATTTACCCATACTTCTTATGCGAATGAACATGGTGTTGAAAGCTATGAGCGTTTAGAATATTTAGGTGACGCCATCTTAGAATTTATTATGAGTGATTATCTTTATAACAATACTACTCATGATGAAGGAATGATGACTAAAATGCGTGCTCATTATGTCTGTGAAACTGCTTTATATGAATATTCTATGCAGTGGAGCCTAAATGAGTATCTAAGATTAGGCCATGGCGAAAGTGAAAATGGCGGAAAATTTAGAAAAGCGATTGTTGCAGATATTTATGAGGCTTTTATTGGTGCTTTATTTCTTGATCAAGGAATTGAAACAGCGAAAGATTTTATCTATAAAAGTGCAATTCCATGTGTTGAGGAAAATAAATTTGACTTTTTCAGCGACTATAAATCAAAATTACAAGAGTTAGTGCAAACAGATCAAAGAAGTTTAGAATATTCGATTGTTAATGAAGAAGGTCCTTCTCATAATCGTACTTTTACAGCAATTGTTAAAATTGATGATATCATCTACGGAGAAGGGGTTGCCCACAGCAAGAAAGAGGCAGAACAAGAGGCAGCAAAAAATGCCCTAGAAAAAAGTGTATCTTTAAAAAAAGCAGAAATTTAAAAGATATGATAAAATTTCTAAAGTGGTAGCACAAATGCTACCATTTTTTATGATATTTTGTTATAATATTAGACAGGGTGGAAGTATGAAAAGTATATACGATTTAACCTTACCAAAATTAGAAGAGTACTTTAATCAAATTGGTGAGAAAAAATTTAAAGCAACTCAAGTGTTTGAGTGGTTATATAAAAAAAGAATAAAGTCTTTTGAAGATATGGCAAACGTAAAAAAAGATACGATTGCTAAGCTACAGTCAGACTTTAATATGAATACGATAGAATTAGTTACAAAAAGAAGTGGTGATGATGTCGAGAAGTTTTTATTTCGTCTATCAGACTGTGAAATGATTGAAGCTGTTCTTATGAAACATGACTATGGGATGAGTCTTTGTGTATCTACACAAGTGGGTTGTAACATGGGATGCAGTTTCTGTGAGAGTGGGAGAAGAAAACGAATTCGCAACCTAGAGACGCATGAAATGGTATTACAAGTATTAAAAATAGAAGCGGAATTGAATCTTAGAATCAGTCATGTTGTACTTATGGGAATTGGGGAACCATTTGATAACTATGACAATGTAATGGCTTTTATTTCTATTTTAAATGAAGGAAAAGGCATTGATTTGGGGGCTCGTCATATTACTGTTTCCACATGTGGAATTGTTCCAAAAATTAGAGAATTTATGAAGGATGGTAAGCAAGTTAATTTAGCCATTTCACTTCATGCTTCTAATGATAAATTACGTTCTGAATTGATGATGATTAATAAAGCTTATCCATTACAGGAATTGATTGAGGTTTTGAAAGAATATATTAAGGTAACCAACCGTAGAGTAACCTTTGAATATATTTTACTTGATCAAGTAAATGATCAAGAAGAACATGCGTTAGAATTAGCTAAGTTATTAAAGGGAATGAATGCCTATGTAAATTTAATTCCCTATAATGAAACAAGTCATATTAAATATAAAAAGAGTTCAAAAAATCAGATTATGCGATTCTATGATATTTTAAAGAAGAATAGAATAAATGTAACAATTCGAAGAGAATTTGGATCAGAAGTTGAGGCTGCATGTGGACAACTTCGCTCTAAGTATGAGGAGGGAATTTAATGGAGTATTACTATTTAACGGATCCTGGTAAAGTGCGAAATCACAATGAAGATAGTGTTATCATTGTTGAAAATTTTAATAAAGAACATATGCTTGCTGTCGCTGATGGAATGGGGGGGCATCACTGTGGTGAAGTCGCCTCCTCAATTGCAATTTCTCATTTAGGAAAACGTTTTAAAGAACTTAGTTCGATTGGAAATAAAGAAGATGCGATCGCATGGCTAAATGAGATGGTACAGGAAATTAACTTGTTGATATTTCGCCATACCGAAGATCATCCAGAGAGTGTTGGTATGGGAACAACTCTAGTAGTCGCAATTTTAACAAGAGAGTTTTTACTCTATGGAAATATTGGTGATTCCTCTGGTTTTGCTATTAAAAATGGAAAAATGAAAAAGATTACAACCGATCATACCTTAGTAAATTTATTAGTGAAATCTGGTGAACTTACAGAGGAGGAGGCAAAAGAACATCCTCGGAAAAATGTTTTAATGCGTGCTTTAGGTGCAACAAAAACAGTAGAAATCGATATTTTTGATGTTGAATCGGATGTTGATGGAATATTCTTATGTAGTGATGGTTTGACAAATCTTTTAGATAGTGAACAAATATTACGAGTATTAGAAGAGGATTTAACAATCGAAGAGAAGGTTCAAAAATTAATTTATAAATGCAATAATCGTGGTGGAAACGATAATATTTCTATCGCGTATTTAGAAAAAGGGGTGTAAAGATGATTATAAAAGGACAAAAGATCAATGATCGTTATCAAATAATTAGAACCATTGGTGAAGGTGGTATGGCCAACGTCTATTTAGCCCATGATATTATTCTAGATCGCGATGTTGCCGTTAAAATTTTAAGAGGAGATCTTGCCAATGATGAAAAGTTTGTCCGTAGATTTCAAAGAGAAGCTATTTCTTCTAGCTCTCTAATTCATCCTAATATCGTAGAAATGTATGATGTTGGAGAAGATGATGGACAGTACTTTATCGTTATGGAATATGTCGAAGGAAAGACTTTAAAAAGTTTAATTAAAAGAAGGGGAGCACTTACTCTTTCAGAAGTAATTGATATTATGCTCCAACTTACAGACGGTCTTTCTTGTGCTCACGATAGTTATATTATTCATAGAGATATTAAACCACAAAATATTATGATTCTCGATGATGGAAGAGTAAAGATAACAGATTTTGGGATCGCTGTTGCACTTAACAGTAATGAGCTTACGCAAACTAACTCAGTAATGGGATCTGTTCATTATCTGCCACCAGAACAAGCAAATGGAAGTGGTTCAACCATTAAGAGTGACATCTATTCACTTGGAATTTTAATGTATGAATTATTAACAGGAACACTGCCATTTAAGGGGGATAACGCAGTAGAAATTGCGATTAAGCAGATGCGTGATCCAATCCCTAGTGTGACTGACTTTAATCCAGAAATTCCACAAAGTGTCGAGAATATTATTTTGAAAGCAGCGGCAAAAAATCCACAAAATCGATACGAGAACGTTCATGTAATGCATGATGATTTAAAAACAGCATTAAGTGTAGAACGCAGAAATGAAAAAAAATATATTTATCCTTATCCAGAACAAGAAGTAGAGGAAAAACCAACAATGTCTAGAGCAAAGAAAAATAAAGATAAAGAGGAAAAAATCAAAGAAGAGAAGCAAGAGAAAAGAACAAACAAAACCCTTATTGTTACAGGCGTTATTTGCACAGTATTAGTTATTGTAATTGCTCTTGTATTATTGTTTTTGTCTAAAATTGGTCGTGTGCCAGATGTTGAAATAAAAGATGTTTCCGGTTTAACTGTGGTAAAAGCAGAAAGCGAACTCAAGAAACAGGGATTTTTAGTAGAAACAAAAGTAACGGAAGAGTACAACGATACAATCAAAGAGGGAATGGTTATTAAAACTAATCCACAAGCAGGGCGCAGTGTGAAAAAAGGAACTAAAATTACATTAATAATTTCACTTGGTGTCGAAGGTGTGAAGGTTGAAAATTATGTTGGACAGAATTACTATTCTGTTGAAGCAATTTTAAAATTAAAAGGAATCACTGTTAATAAAGATGAGCAAGAGTTTTTAAATAAAGAGGAAGCAACAGCGGATATTATTTTAAAACAGGATATAGAAGTGGGTCAGAGATTAGTATCTGGTGATCAAATAACTTTAACTGTTCCAAAATTTGTAACAGTTTATCCTAATTTTGTAGAAGAAAAATGGACTGTTGCTAATGTTCAAAAGTTTTGTGACGAGAATGGCATTACTCTTGAAATAGAAAAGAAAGAATCTGATGTATATGAAGATGGAACTATTTACACACAAAGTAGAGAAGCAGGGACAAAAGTAGTAAAAGGTGTAATCCTTAAAATTACAGTGGCAAAAAAACCAACAACACCAACTGATGGAACAAATAATAATGAAACAGGTACTGATAGTACGACAAATGGGGAGAAAAAAGAATCTTGATACGGGGACAAATTATTAAAATAATTAGTAATGATTATACAGTACAAACAAGTACGCAATCATATGTATGTAAAAGTAGAGGGAAATTTCGAAACTTAAAGATTACTCCGTTGGTAGGAGATTTTGTAGAATTTGACGAGAAAAATAAATATATATTGGAGATTTTACCACGTAAAAATGAACTATTACGGCCACCAGTTGCCAATATTGATCAGGCATTTATTATCACAAGTGTAAAGGATCCTGATTTTTCAACTAATTTATTGGATAAACTATTAACAATTATTGAGTTTCATAATATCAAACCCATTATTTGTTTAACAAAAATGGATTTATTAGAACAAGAGGAACAAAAAGAATTAAAACAAATCAAAAATTATTATCAAAACATAGGCTATCCAATTTTTGAAAATACGGAAATAAAGGAAATATCCGCATTATTTCAATCTAAGACAAATATTTTTACTGGACAGAGTGGTGCTGGTAAATCTACTCTAATCAACTCGATTGATTCTTCTTTTAATCTAAAAACAGCAGATATTTCATATGCTCTTGGAAGAGGAAAGCATACTACCCGACATACGGAATTACTTCCACTTTCTGGTGGTTTAGTAGCCGATACTCCAGGATTTTCTTCGCTTAGCTTTTACGATATGGAAAAAGAGGATATTCGTGATCAATATCCAGAGTTTAATCTTTATAAAGAGGATTGTGAATATCGTGATTGCATGCATACAAAAGAACCGAAATGTATGGTGAAAGAAAAAGTGGCTGATGGAACTATTTTAAAAAGTCGCTATGAAAATTATTTGCAATTTTTAGAAAGTAAGAAACGAGGATGATATTATGATGTTGGCAACTTCTATTTTAGGCATTAAAGAGAATCGCAAAGAAAAATTAGAACTACTAAATGCTACAACAACTAATTATATTCATTTGGATATTATGGATGGCAAGTATGTTGCAAACAGAGTAGGAGATATTGATGAACTAAAAGAACTGTTTGTCGATAATAAAAAACCGATTGATATCCACTTTATGGTCTTAGATATTGAATCTTATGTTAATGAATATTTAGTATTAAACCCAATCTTTATGACGTTTCATATTGAAGTTTGCAAAGATCCGAAACATATAATCGCCTTATTAAAAGAGAAAAATATCAAGGTGGGAATCGCCCTTAATCCGGATACCTCAATTGATACTATAGTACCTTATTTAAAGGATATTGACTTGGTATTAGTAATGAGTGTTGAAGCAGGAAAAGGTGGTCAAACTTTTCAAGAAAAGGTTGTATCTAAAATAGAATTTTTAAAAGAATATCGTACGAATCATTATTTGCACTATCAAATTGAGGTTGATGGTGGTATCAATGATATGACAATTCATGAAGTTAGGGATGCGGATATGATTGTTGTTGGCAGTTTTATTACGAATTATGAGGATTATCAGGAACAGATTAATAAATTAAAACAATCTATATAGAATGAGAGTAAATGAGGAACATTAGTTCCTTTTTTGTATGACTAATGATATTTAAAAAACTATAAAAAAAGAGAAACATTATTCTATAGTAATGAATATTCATCTCTCTTCTTTTATCTTTTTATTTGTATCTTTACCACAATTACAGATGTGTTTTTTATTTGTTTTCAAACTATGTTTTTTAGATTTACAGTATTCGCAAGATTCTGTTTCTTTCTGATTCATATGTTCCTCCTATTTCTAGTATTGTCGAAAATGACAAGTTTATTCATAATCGAAGTTCCCATTCATAAATTATTTTAGGTGACTATTATGAATAATATAACAATTGGAATTCCACGTAGTCTTTTTTACTATTACTATGGTACTTTATGGAAGTATTTTTTTAAAGAATTAAATGTTAAAACTATTTTGAGTCCAAAAACGACTCCTATTATAATGAAACTTGGTACGGATTTAGCTAATGATGAAATGTGTCTTTCTTTTAAAAACTATCTAGGACATATTAAATATCTGGAAGACAAGTGTGATTATATTTTGGTTCCAAGGATTGACAATTATAGTATCAATGATCAAACATGTACTAATTTTTTAGCAGCATTTGATATTGTTTCAAACTTCATTAAGACTCCAATTCTAAATTATAATATTTCCTTTACAAATCATGAAACAGAAGAGTTCGCCTTCTATGTGATAGGTAGTGCTTTAGGATTTTCTAAAAGTAATATTATGAGAGCCTATTATAAAGCAAAAGAGTTTGAAAAAGAAGAAAAAAGAGCCAAGGAAAGATTGAATGAAAGAAAGTTGAAAAGTAATAAGAAGAAAATTTTAGTTGTTGGACATCCTTATAATCTCTATGATGGAATGATTGGAGAACCTATTATTAAATTTTTAGAAAAAGCTGATGTAGAAGTACTTTATAGTGATGCTTTTCCCGAATCTTTGACCTCTAAATTGAGTAAACATCTATCGAATACATTATATTTTAAATATAGTAAAGAGAATATTGGAGCAATTGAACTTGTTAAAAATTATATTGATGGCGTTGTTTTTTTAACAACCTTTCCATGTGGACTAGACTCGTTAGTGAACGAACTAGTCATGAGAAGAATTTCTCTTCCATATCTTAACTTAGTAATTGATGATATGACAGGAACTGGTGGGATCGAAACGCGTCTTGAAAGCTTTTTAGATATCCTTGAAGAAAGGAGTATGAAACATGAGTAAAATTATTACCTTCCCACATATGGGTAATTATAGTTATCCAGTCAGCTATCTACTTGGACACATTACAACTGCCGAGGTACGGATTGCTCCTAAAATTACGGAGCGAACCATTGAACTTGGAACAAAATACAGCCCTGATTTTGTCTGTACGCCCTTTAAATATACTTTAGGAACTTTTATTGAAGGGTTAGAAAATGGAGCAAATGTTTTGATGCAGGCTGGGGGAGGGTGTCGGTACGGTTATTATAGCGAGCTTCAGGAAAAAATCTTGCGTGACTTAAATTATGAATTTGATTATTACAATCTGGTCAGTGAGGGACAAACGAAACCAAAACGAATTTACCATATGATGAAAGAAATAGAACCTAAATTTTCTCCAATCAAAGGACTTTATTATTTATTTATTACCAAAAAAATGGTTCAGTATATGGATGAATTTGATAATTATATAAGAGAGAGAATTGGCTTTGAATTGGAGGAAGGTAAATATCTAAACATCTTACAGGAACTTTTAGATTCTTTTAAGACAGTCAAGAATCCCTTCCAACTTCGGCGACTTTATAAAAAATATTATAAGAAATTAAAAGCTGTTCGAATAAAGAAACCAGACAATTGTTTAAAGGTTGGTATTATTGGAGAACTATATACATTAATGGAACCATTCGCTAATTACGATCTAGAAATGACCTTAGCAAAATATCACATTGAAGTAAAGCGTTTTACAAATGTACATTATTTAATGTTTGAAAAATCGAGAGAAGTTCCAAAATACCTAGAAAAAGCAAAAAAGTATATCGCTTACAAGATGGGTGCCGATGCGGCCGATAATATTGGTAGAGCTAAATATCTTTGCGAAAAGGGTTATGATGGGATTATTCATATTAAATCCTCTTTCTGTACACCAGAAATTGGAGCAATGCCAATTATTCAAAAAATAGCGAATGATTACAATGTTCCGGTTATTTTCTTTTCTTTCGACTCGGGAACTTCGAAAGTAGGAATTGAAACTAGGTTGGAGGCCTTCTATGACATGTTAGAAATGAGGAAAAATATATGAATGGATATTTAGGCGTAGATATTGGATCTATTTCTACAAAAGGTGTCGTGATTGATGATAATAATAAAATTATTGCCAGTGATTATCTTTGGACCGAAGGAAATCCAATCGAAGCAGTAAAAAAACTGATGAGCACCTTAAAAGAAAAGAATCCTAAAGGTCTTAAATTAAAAGGAATTGGTACTACTGGAAGTGCCCGGAAATTAATTGGAATCATGTTGGATGCCAATATTGTAAAAAATGAAATCACAGCTCACGCAGTTGGTACGAGAACGAAACACCCTGAAGTTAGAACAATTTTAGAAATAGGCGGTCAGGATTCTAAAATTATTTTACTAAATAATGGGATTATTACCGATTATGCAATGAATACTCTTTGTGCAGCCGGAACGGGAGCTTTTTTATCTAGTCAAGCGAAACGTCTTGGAATTGAAGTAGAAGAGTTTGGGAAAATGGCTTTACAAAGTAAAAATCCTGTTAAAATAGCGGCGAGATGTACTGTATTTGCAGAGTCGGATTTAATTCATAAAGCTCAACTCGGATTTTCCAAAGAGGATATTGTCGCTGGATTATGTAAAAGTATCGTTATGAATTATCTAAACAATGTTGGAAAAGGAAAAAAGATAATGGCTCCGATTGTTTTTCAAGGAGGAGTTAGTAAAAATGTGGGAGTTGTAAAATACTTTAAAGAAATTTTAAAAGAAAATATTATTGTTGATCCAGATAGTCATTTAATGGGTGCATACGGTATTGCTATTTTAGCAAAACAAAAGAATAAAAATAAAAACTATTCCTTTAAAGTAAAAGATATTTCATTTGAAACAAAAGGATTCGAATGTTCTGATTGTACCAATCATTGTGAGATTCTAAAGATTTATAAAGATCATAAATTGGTTGATTGTTGGGGAAGTAAATGTGGACGTGATTTTATCAAGGAAGAAGAAGTACAAAAACAAAGTTCACAAAAATTTTAGAAAAATGAAGTTGACAAGTAAACTTTCTTCGTGTATAACTATAATGAATTAAAGGATGTGGATTATGCATAATTTAGTAATCGTCGAATCACCAAGTAAAGCAAAACCAATTGAAAAATATCTTGGAGAAGGTTATCATGTCGTTTCTTCGAAAGGACATATACGTGATCTTTCAACAAAGGGAAAGTATGGTCTTGGGGTAGATGTTGAAAATAAATTTAAACCGGATTATACAGCAATCAAAGGTAAAAAGAAGGATATCGATCAACTGAAAAAAGAAGTGAAAAAAGCAGATTTTGTCTATCTTGCCACCGACCCTGACCGTGAGGGAGAAGCTATTTCTTGGCATCTTTATGATGCTTTGGGGTTAAAGGAAGAACAGTATAACCGTATCGTTTTTAATGAAATTACGAAAAATGCAGTTACTGAATCACTAAAGCATGCTCGTAAGATTGATCAAAACTTAGTTAATTCACAAGAAACGAGAAGAATCTTAGATCGTATTATCGGATTTCGCTTGAGTAAATTAGTTCAATCGAAAACAGATGGAAGCAGTGCTGGTAGAGTGCAGAGTGTTGCACTAAAATTAGTTGTCGATCGCGAGAGAGAAATTGAAGCATTCCAGAAAGAAGAATATTGGACAATTACTTCTCATTTTCATGACTTTGATGCAGATCTTGCTACTTATAAGAAAAAGAAGATTGAACTCAAAAATGAAGAGGAAGCAGATCATGTTTTAGAATCTCTCGGTAAAGATTTCTTAGTAACTGAAGTAGAGATAAAAAACAAAAAAAGAGAATCCAAATTACCATTTACAACTAGCTCATTGCAACAAGAAGCTTCTACAAAATTAGGATTTACCGGTAAACGTACCATGAGTATTGCTCAGAAGTTATATGAAGGTATTGACATTGGTAGTGAAACAGTCGGTTTAATTTCTTATATGCGTACCGATTCTACTCGTTTATCCGATGAATTTGTATCATCAACATTTGCTTATATTAATGAAAATTATGGTAAGAGTTACGTTGGTCATAAAAAAAGTCAAAAGAAAACGGACAATGTTCAAGATGCTCATGAAGGTATTCGTCCTACTAGTATTAATAGAACCCCAGAAAAAATGAAACAATATTTAAAACCAGAAGAATATAAATTGTATCGTTTCATTTATTATCGTGCTTTAGCGTCACTTATGAGTGCAGCTGAGTTCGATCATACATCAATTACTCTGAATAGTAATGATTATCAATTTAAGACAACTGGTCAAATTCAAACGTTTGATGGTTATTTGAAAGTTTATTCAGATTATGAGGATACTAAGGATACGATTCTGCCTAAAATCTTAAAAGATGATATCTTTAACGCACAAGAAGTGGAAAAGGAACAACATTTTACTCAACCACCTGCGCGTTATACGGAAGCAAAATTAATTAAAGCGATGGAGGAATTAGGAATTGGACGCCCTAGTACTTATTCAACTATTATTAGTAATATTCAAACACGTGGTTATGTTAAGATAGATGAGAAGAAATTCTTTCCAACGGATATCGGTGTTGAGGTTACAGATAAACTTCAAGAATTCTTCAGTCATTTAATTAACGTTAAATATACAGCTAATATGGAAGATGAACTTGATAAAATTGCCGATGGGAAACTTGTTTGGTATCAAACTTTAGAAGAGTTCTATAAACAATTTGAACCGTCAGTTCAAGAAGCATTTGCCCAAATGGAAAAGAAAGCCCCAGAAGAAACTGGTGAGGTTTGTCCTGAATGTGGAAGTCCGTTAGTTATTCGTAAAGGACGCTACGGAGCATTTACTGCTTGTAGTAATTATCCAACTTGTAAATATGTGAAAACAGAACCAAAAGTAGAGATTGAAATTTGTGCTTGTCCAAATTGTGATGGAAAAATCATTGAACGCAAAAGTAAACGTGGAAAAGTTTTCTATGGATGTAATAACTTTCCAAAATGTAAAACTGCTTATTGGGACAAACCAATTGGTGAGAAATGTCCTGAATGCGGAGATATGTTAGTTGAAAAAAACGGAAAAATAAAGTGTATCAAATGTGACTTTGAAAAATAAGTCACTTTCTTTTTGACAAATTTAAATCTTATGGTATACTATGGCTATAAATTGGTTGGTGATGTAGTATGTATAAATTATATGAAGTGAATTATTCAAAAAAAAGGAAAGTAATTCTCCAAGGATCACTTTCACAAATTGATAAATTTCTTTTAACATTTGAGTGTGGAAGGTGTTATGGGAATACTGCGTTATTCGTTCAAACAATGAAAGAATCAGGAAAGGTTTCTTCTATGTGTTATAATATTGTTCTTCAGAAAGAAAATGGAGCAGTGATTCCTATGTTTGTTGGGGAAGAAGAAAAAGCTATTTTAATATCTCTTCTTTCATTTTTGAATCAACAATTAGAATATCAAGATGAAAAAAGTAAAGAAAAACCGGATGAGCTTATTTTAAATGAACAATATTTAATAAGAAATAAAGTTTTATATCGCTGGATTAACGATATAGTGAAATCATTTTCCAATATAAATGGTCAAATATTATTAGAACAAGCAAATGAATTTGGTATTTTTTCTAAAGCAGATTATGAAAGAATTGATAGCTATATTTCTATGATTTCATATAAAGATCCTACTTATAAAAATACGAGTCCACGGTTACAAGAAGATTATATAAAATCTAGTAAAAATTTATTTAAAACCTATTGTTATTCTGTATTCCGTGGTCTTTTAACGGGGTCTACAGAGTTAAAAAATGAAATTAGCAACAACTATAGACAGAATGGCGATATAGATTATGATAAAAGAAATTTATTAATTAACGAAGAAAATTTTACTGAAGAAGAATGTCAAAAAAGTTATTACCTGTAAGAAAGTAACGATAAAGGTTACTTTTTAATATGTGAAAAAATAGTAATGTATGATATACTGGTTTGGATATTGTAGTAGGGGGGGATATATGAATACAAAATTGGAAAGGACAAATAAATTATTACCATGGTATTTGGGTTTATCTGATGATCTTATCTTTTTTGCTATTATAAATACAATATGGTTGGTTGAAATAAAAAATTTTAATCCATTTCAAGTTACTTTATTAACTACTATTTCTAGTATGTTTTGTATTGTCCTTCAAATTCCACTATTAAGAATAATAAAAAAAATTGGGAATGCCAAGTCTATCCAGATTGGTTCCTTTATTCTTCTTTTATCAAGTATTTTATTGACTTTTTCAGAACGATATATTTGGTTTATTATTGCTATGATCTTGTATGAACTTTCTTTTATTTTTAAAAATATGGGTGACATTCTGCTGAAAAATAATTTGAATTATCTTAATCATTCTTCAGAGTTTCTATTCGCTAAGACAAAGGCAAATACAATTTATGCAGTTTTAACTGCTATTATTGCGCTTTTAAGTGGATATATTTTTCATTTAAATTCTTATTTACCAATGATACTTGGAATTTCAGTTTGTATACTAACCTTTATGATGTCACTCTTTTTATTTGATATAACAGATAAACGGAATAGTAAAGGTGAAATAGGCTTTTCTACCAAACAAAAATTTCAATTACCAGATTCTAAAAGGTTTAGCTTAATTATGCTGTTTTTGTATGGATTATTTTATGGTATTGTCGTGGTAGGACAACGGAATGGACAATTGCTTATTCAATTCAATTTAAAAGAGTTTTTAGACTTAGAAACAGTTGCAACCGTAATGGGAATTATTATCTTTATTTCCCGAATCTGTAGAATTAGTTCAAATTTTGTTTTCCTAAAATTATATCAAAAATATCATGATAAGGTAATCACCATTTTGTCATTCGAACTTTTGTTTTCCTTTTTATTTCTTTTGTTAGGTAGTTATTTAAATGGCTTATTTTGGTTGAAAGTTGTGATTATGACTTTTGGATTTTCATTAATTTTAGAAGTGAGAGCACCAATAAAAACATATATGCAAAACCTTACTTTAAATAGTTTTACAGAAGATCACCATCAAAATATGATTACTTATTTAGGGTTTTTTAGAAAAATCGGAACTATTTTATGTGGTGGTTTAATTTCTTGTGTATTAAGTAGATTTTCTATTAATATAGCAATTTTTGTGTTACTATTGGGAGGAATTATTACGATTGTATTATCCTTTTTGTTGGAAATAGAAATAAAAAAGCGTTAAAAAATTAAATGAATTTTCGTTCTTATTGCTTAAAAGTAATAGTTATAGTAAAATATTATTGTTAGGATGTGAAATATGATAACAATCAAAACCGATTCTAGAAAGGTTAGAAAAGGGGATACGTTCGTTGCACTTAGAGGAATTAGTCGCGACGGACATGATTTTATAGAAAAAGCAATTGAATTAGGTGCTTCTAAAATAGTTGCAGAAGAAGGAAGTTATAGTGTTTCAACTGAGATTGTTCCTGATACGCGAATTTATCTAGAAGAAGAACTAAAAAAGAACTATAATAAACAAATTGAAGAAATGAATTTAATCGGAATTACTGGAACAAATGGAAAAACTACTACTGCTTGGTTTATTTATCAAGCATTAAATCAAATAGGAAGTAAGACTGCTTATATTGGAACTGTTGGTTTTTATATCGAAGAGAAAATTTACGACTTACCGAATACAACTGTTGATTTGTGTGATATGTATGATTTATTAATTGAAGCTTATGATGCAGGGTGTAGCAATATTGTTATGGAAGTAAGTAGTCATGCACTGGCTATGGGAAGAATAAAAACGCTAACATTCGATGCAGCAATATTTACAAATCTTACTCAGGATCATTTGGATTTCCATAAAACTATGGATGAATACGCCAAAGCAAAACAAGTTTTATTTAAAAGTTTAAAAAAGGATGGTCTTGCCTTTGTCAATGTCGATGATAAGTATAAAAATTATTTTATGTTACCAGAAAATAAGACTATTACTTATGGATTTGGGGAATCTGATTTTAAGGTAGAATCCTATCAGATGTCCAATAAAGGAACAACATTTTCTTATATTTCTAATCAAGAGGAATCTATTATTCAAACAAATTTAATTGGAAGATACAATGTCTATAATTCAATCGCTACAATCGCATTTTTGGAGACGATTGGTATTAAAAAAGACAAAATAGCTAGTATCTTTGAAACGATTAAAGCTCCAAGTGGAAGAATTGAAACTATTCTTTATCAAAGTAATAGTATTGTCATTGATTACGCTCATAGTCCAGATGCGATTGAGAATATTATTACGGCTATGAAAGAAGTAACTAACGGTCATATCTATGTGGTATTTGGTTGTACGGGAGATCGTGATCGTACGAAAAGACCAATTATGGCAAACTTGGTTTCTGATCTATCTGATTATTTTATCATTACTAACGATGATCCACATTTTGAAGATCCGAATCAAATTGTTGCTGATATAACAAATGGGTTAGTGAGTGATCACTACGAAGTCTGTTTAGACCGGAAAGAGGCCATTCGAAAAGGGATTACATTACTAGGAGAAAACGATACATTATTAATCCTTGGTAAAGGACACGAGGAATCTATGATTATTGGAAGAGATAAAATTCCATTTAATGATCATAAAGTGGTTACGGATATTTTAAACGAACAGAATTAGACAAAACACCATTCTATCTTCTTTTCATACAATATGGAAGAAGGGAATGGTTTTTGTATGGAAATAAAAACGGACTCTAGAAAAATTGAAAAAGGTGATACTTTTGCTGCCATTAAAGAAGCTACTCACGATGGTCATGAGCATATTGGAGAAGCAATTTTTAATGGTGCGAGTAAGGTAATCGCTGAATATGGATTATACAGTGTAGATACACTGATTGTAAAAGATACAAGAGAATATTTAATTGAGGAGATGAATCGTAGATATAAGGAGGAACTTGCTGATTTAAAGCTAATTGGAGTAACAGGAACGAATGGTAAAACTACAAGCTGTTATTTACTTTATCAAGCTTTAAATAAGTTGAGCCATAAGTGTGCTTATATTGGAACAATCGGTTTTTATAAAGAAGAGGGAAAGGCGAGAACACTTAATAATACAACTCCAGATGTAGTCGAACTTTATGACATGTTACTAGAATGTAAAAAGGAGGGTTATGAATATGTAGCGATGGAAGTAAGTAGTCATGCTCTTGATAAAAATAGAATTGGTCATTTAGAATTTGATTACGTGATGTTTACCAATTTAACCAAGGATCATTTGGATTACCATAAGACAATGGATTCTTATTTGGAGGCAAAATTAAAATTATTTGATCATGTAAAAGAAGGCGGCAAAAGAATTGTAAATCTAGATGACTCTTATGCTGAATCTTTCTTAAAACATGGTGCAATTACCTATGGTACAAAAGAGAATGCTGATTACCGATTTGAAATTACCGAAAGGGATATTACCCATAGTATATTTACAGTAGAAAAAGATAATATTAAAAAAGAATATGAGACTGCATTAATAGGTACTTACAATATCTATAATTTAGTTTCTATTATGGTTGTATTAGATGATTTAGAATTACTGGATGAGAGTATTGTTAAAGGTTTAGAAGAACCACGCGGGAGAATGGAAAAGATTGCATATAAAGATTCTATGATCATTATTGATTATGCTCACACCCCAGATGCTACATGGAATATTTTAAAAACGATGAAGGAGTTAAATCCAGATCACATCTATACTGTAATCGGTTGTGGTGGAGATCGTGATAAATTTAAACGTCCGCTAATGGCAGACCTAGCAACTGAATATTCCGATTATGTAATTTTTACGAGTGATAATCCAAGGGATGAGGATCCTGATACCATTTTAAAAGATATGATAGAGAATTTGAAAAAAGATAATTATGAAGTTGAAAGAAATCGTGAAAATGCGATTTATAAGGGTATACAAAAGTGTGATAAAAATGATATACTGTTAATACTTGGAAAAGGGCATGAAACATATCAACTCATAAAAGGTGTAAAATATGATTTTGACGATCGTGCTGTAGTAATGAAATATATTTAGGAGATGGTATTGTGTTAGTCTTAGCCAAAGCAATGTTAGCACTAATGATTGGATTTTTATTATCGATATTTTCTGGAATGGTTCTCATTCCATTATTAAAGAAATTACACGTAAAACAAAGTTTAAGTATCTTTTTAAGAGAAAAACACAAGAAAAAAGAAGGAACACCAACGATGGGGGGATTTATCTTCATTGTTCCGACAGTTCTTACTATTTTAATTTTATTAGCACTTAATAAAATTGAGTTTTCAGATAATCTATTTATTATTTTGTTTGTATTTTTAGCTTATGCTGGACTTGGATTCTTAGATGATTTTTTAATTATTAAAAGACGGAATAACATAGGTCTGACAGAAATTCAAAAACTATTTGGACAATTATTAATCGCCATTATATTTTTCTTCCTTTTCATGAGGACAGGAAGAGAACCTGAACTTACAATCCATACACTTGGAATTCATCTACATATGGGCTGGTTTTATGGAGTTTTCTTACTATTTATGTTAGTAGCAAGTTCTAATGCAGTAAATATAACGGATGGATTAGATGGATTAGCTGGTGGATTATCACTCATTGCCTTTCTAGCTTTTGGTCTTATCGCATGGAACTCTACTTGGGTTGCAGGTTATGAGGAAATTGCAGTGTTCTGTTTTATATTAGTAGGATCGTTATTAGGCTTTTTATTCTATAATACTCATCCCGCTAAAATAATCATGGGTGATACGGGAAGTCTTTCATTAGGTGGAACACTTGCTACTATCGCTATTATTACGAATCATGAAGTTACATTTATTATTATTTCAGGTGTCTTTATTATTGAAACGTTAGTATGCATCTTACAGACATTATCAGTGATGTCAAACGGAAAAAAATTATTTTTAATGACACCATTACATCATCATTTTGAAAAACTTGGTTGGGATGAAAGAGATATTGTAAAATCATTTTGGGTAGTAGGTATTATTCTGGCAATGCTCGGCGTCTTGTTCGCTGTATGGATTTAAAAAAGATTAGAAGTTCTAATCTTTTTTTGTTTGATCGTGAATTTTATTTAAAATTGTTTCTCTTTCTTCCTCACTACTATTTTTCCATAGTAGTTCAAAGAATACTCCAAGCCCTGGAAGTGTGACTTCTTCCTTAGAACTTAAAGCTTCCTCTATTGATTCTTTAATATCGTCTGTTGTGGCATTTTTAAAATTATCTTCAATGTAATTTCGAATATCTAGGTTCATACGATCATCCTTTCTTCTATTAGTTTGAAAAAAGAATGTAAAAATATACAAAAATGTTTCTTTTTTAAACATTTATATGTATAATAATCTTAGGAGGATGATAATATGGTATGGATAATTGTTGGAGTAATCATTGTTTTTATTCTGTTATATGTTATGGGAACTTACAACACCTTAGTTAACCTAAAAAACAGAGTAAAGGATCAATGGGCACAAATTGATGTACTTTTAAAACGTCGTGCTGATTTAATTCCAAATTTAGTTGAGACAGTAAAAGGTTATGCAGGACATGAAAAATCAACACTAGAAGAAGTAATTACAGCACGTAATAAAGCAGTACAAGCAACAACGACGAGTGAAGAGATTGCTGCAAATGGGGAATTGACACAAGCTTTAGGACGCTTATTCGCGTTAGCAGAAGCTTATCCAGATTTAAAAGCAAATACAAATTTTATGGATTTACAAGCGAACTTGAAGGAAACAGAAGATAAAATAGGTTTCTCAAGACAATTTTATAACGATAGTGTTTTAAAATATCGTAATAAACTTGAAATGTTCCCTTCAAATATTATCGCTTCAATGTTCGGATTTAAACCTGAAGAATTCTTTGAAGCAAACGACCAAGAACGAGAAGTTCCAAAAGTTCAATTTTAAGGCTTACAATTGTAAGCTTTTTTCCTAGGAGGAGTGTATGAAGAAAAAAATAATTTTATTCCTTTGTCTTTTTCTATTTCCTAGTTTTGCTTTAGCGAAAGAGGGTATTAAGGAATATATCTATGATGCCACGGTAGAACCGAATGGAGATGTTTCGGTTCAGGAACTATTTGTTTTGGAAGGTGAGTTCAATGGTTTTGAGCGTATCTTAAACTATCGAAATTCAAATACTCAAGTTTTTGATGGAAGTATTCGGTCATTTGAAGGTAGTGATATCTATAATGGTGATGATATCACTGTTCAAAAAATCCAATCTTTTGATTTAGATTCTATCACAGTTGATGATCTGTCCAAAACAGGAAATATTTTTTCAAAAGTAAATAGTGCTTCTAAAGGTGAGGTAGGAGTCTATACACTTTCTACTCATACAAATGGAGTAAGTGTTAAAATGTTTAATCCAAGTAATTATGGACGAAGAGCTTTTTATCTATCCTACGTGATAAAGAATATGGCAATTCGCCATCTTGACGTATCAGAGCTCGGATTCAATATTTTTTCTGATGAGCTTACTGAAGATGTTGCTAAGTTTGAATTTTATCTTCATTTGCCAAACAATAAAACAGAGCTTAGAGCTTGGGGACACGGACCTTTAAACGGTTACACAAAAAATATCGATCAAACTACGGTCTATTTACGTGTTGATGATTTAGCAGCACATACGTCAATTGATCTTAGAGCAGTTTTTGATCTCGATGTTATATCTTCTAGTACGAAAGAGAGTAACGTAGAAGCTTTACCATCTATTTTAAAAGTGGAAACAATAAGAGCTGATGAAGCAAATAAACAGCGTGAACGTCAAAAATTAATCCTAGCAATTGTTACTACAATTAGACGTCTTTGGTTAGTTGGCTTATTTGGATTTGCTTTTTATTGTTATAAAAAATATGATAAAGAGTATAAAAGTGATTTTAGTGGCGATTATTATCGAGATTTTCCAAAAGAGTATGGACCAGAGGTAGTCGGTTATTTATTCCGTAAATATATCAATGAAGATGATTTTTCTGCATCAATTTTATCTTTAATACAACGAAAAAAATTAAAGCTAGAAGAGATTGCTAAAAAAGATTATGAACTTACTTTGCTTGCTACCGATCAAATTACAAAACAGGAAGAATCTCTTCTTTCATTTATGTTTGAAAAGGTAGAAGTAGGTCAAACAGTGACTTTAACGGAATTAAAAAAACAGGCAAAGAAAAATCCTGAAAGCTATTATAATGACTATCAAGCTTGGAAAAGTACAGCTACCAAAGCAGCAAGAAAAGAGAATTTTTTTGAACAACACTATGGAATTAAAGTATTACTATTCACATATTGTATCTTTGGTTTTGTACTATCAATTGTTGAATTGTCATTAGAAGGACAAATATTAGAATCAGTTATTTCGATTATATTATCCGTTTTATTTAGCATTTATTTCCTTGCATTCAATAGAAGAACAAAAGTAGGAAATGATGATTTTCAAAAATGGAAAGCATTAAAGAAATTTATGATTGATTTTGGAACAATGGATGATAAAGAGTTACCGGAGATTTATCTTTGGGAAAAATACTTGGTATATGCCGTTAGTCTAGGCTGTGCGAAAAAACTAGCCAAAACAATGAAGATAAAAATGCAGGCATATCAATCCAATATTGTTGGGTTTGATCCTATTAATTTTATTATCTTCTCAGATTTCTCTCATCAAGTAAATAATACAGTTCATTCATCAATTTCAGCAGCACAGACACAAATGAGTTCCTCAAGCGGTTATGGTGGAGGCTTTTCTTCAGGTGGAGGATCATTTGGTGGCGGTGGTGGAGGAGGTCGTTTCTGATCTCTTTTTTCTTACAAAAAATTCATTTAGAATAATTTATTTTATAGTATAATGAAGTTGAGGTGAAACTATGACAAAAATTATGATCGTGGAAGATGATGAGACAATTCGTTTAGGATTAACTTATTATCTTGAACAGGAAAAGTTTGAACCGATCGAATGTGGGACTATGGAAGCCGCATTATCTTATTTAGCAAATAATAAGGTTGAGTTAGTTCTTTTAGATATTAATCTACCGGATGGAAGTGGATATGATCTCTTTGATAAAATTAAAGAGAAAGGAGATATCCCGATTATTTTTTTAACAGCTAACGATTTGGAGGTTTCCATTGTTCGAGGGCTCGATATGGGTGCGGATGATTATATTACAAAACCGTTTAAGGCTCGAGAGCTAGTTTCTAGAATTAAAAATGTGTTAAGGCGCACTAATAAAGAAAGTGAATCTAATGTAATTACGATTGGAAACGTTCGTATTGATATGAAACAAGCTCGGGTATTTAAAAGTGGTGTTGATGTTTTTCTGACTGCTTTAGAATATAAAATATTACTAATTCTAGCTCTTAATCCTAATGTGGTTTTCAGTAGAGAAAAAATTCTGGCTGATATTTGGGATGTCAATGAAGCATATGTTAATGATAATACTCTTACCGTGTATATTAAACGTATCCGTGAAAAAATTGAAGACGATCCAATTAATCCAAATATCATTAAAACAGTCAGAGGAATTGGGTATAAGATAGGTGATTAAATGAAAAATCGTACATTTGGTATCTTTCTTATATTTCAAATTGTTTTAGTTGGAGTGTTTTTTCTTTATATGAATTTTGTAATAGAAAATTCATCACATCGTTATCAAGAACAAGAATTAGCAGTTATGGCAACTCTTTTTGATGCAGTTGAGGATCGTTTTACACGAGAAAAAATGATCCAATCCTTATTGACAGAGGAACCCGGTATGAAAGGTTATGATATTCTAGCAGAGTATGGAATTACCAGTCCAAAACAATTAAATAATTTAGATCGTTTCTCTAATGTTGAAACCGTAACGAAAAAGAATTTCCATTATAATTTTTTCATCTTTACATGTTTAATTATTGTTAGTTTTATTTACTATGCTTACTTAAGATATCGGGATACAAAAAAATTAAGTAATTCTTTAGATCGTGTTCTCAGCGGAGATTATAATTTCGAGGTAAAAGAGTATCGAGCTGGGGATTTCGATGTTTTAGCGAGTGATGTTTATAAGATAACTTCGTTATTAAAAGAAAAAAATAGTCATGCAAATCAGGAGAAAAAACAATTGGAAAGTGTTTTATCTGATATTTCACATCAGCTTAAGACCCCACTTACTAGTATGTATGTGATAAATGATTTACTCAAGGATGATAAAATAGATTGTAAAAAGAAAAGAGAATTACTTGTAAAAAATCGTAATCAGTTAGAGCGGATTGAATGGTTGGTTGCATCCTTGCTTAAAATGTCAAGATTAGATAGTGGTGTTATTAAATTAAATTCAGAAAGAACTTCTCTGAAAGAATTATTTCAAAAAGTGGTAGAACCACTTCAGATACCAATTGAATTAAAAGGACAAGAGTTAATTGTTAAAGAAGACGATTTATATTTAGATATTGATTCACATTGGACTTTAGAGGCTTTTGTAAACATTGTAAAAAATGCTCATGAACATACTAATGCAGGTGGAATAATTAAAATCAATTGGGAAGAGAATCCTCTTTACTATGAAATTACAATACAGGATAATGGTAATGGTATTAAGAAAAATGAACTGTCACATATTTTTGAAAGGTTTTATAAAGGGTCGTCAAATAAAGAAAGTATTGGAATTGGGCTGAATATGTCAAAGACCATTATTGAAAAACAAAATGGTATTATTCAAGTTGTTAGTGAGGAAGGTAAGGGAACTACATTCTTTATTCGATTTTACAAAGGAATTGTTTAGAAGATTATGATATCTTCTTTTTTTGTGTTAAAATAGAAAAGTGATAGCGAATTGAAAACATTTTTTTGATAGGACATCAATTTAATAAGTGGTAATTAGATATGATTTTTAACGAATTAAAATAGGTTATGGCAGGATAGAAAGGTTTGATTTTATGAAGATAATTAGTAAAGAACAAGAAATTCCAATTGTGTTTGTTCAAGGAAAAGATATTCTTTTACTTAGAAAATATCAATTGAAACTTCCAAGATTATTAAATATTCAAAAAATAAATGATACGGATAAAGAGAAATTTTATTCATTTATTGAACCAGATATTATTTCATATCTAGAAACACAAGAGGATATTGTAGATTATAAGCAAATAATTTATTTGTCAAAACAAAGTCGTGGTGAACTTATTTACCATTTATTAGAGCAAAAAGAGAAGATTGCTAAATTACTTATCAATCAAAGTATTAAAACCAATCAATTATTACAGGAATGTGAAATCTTAAGTAATCAAGTGTATGATTTATTTGATATTGAATCTTTGAGATACGGGAAGAGATTTTTAAGTTTTCCTAATATAACAGATTATAATACTTTTTCATTTGTAAGACCTAATTATTGTTATGTCATTGGATATAGTTTAGACCCAAATAGATTATTACTTACTAGAGTAGATGGAATGAGTCTAACAGAAAATGAACAAATAGATGAAAAATTTATTCAAGTAGGAGTGTCTTTAGCAATTCAAGAAAAACGAAGTAGAGAGGAACTTGATTTTGATTTTGTCGTTTTAAAACCTTTTTTACAAGATCATAAATATTTAGTAATTGATTTTGTACCAAAAGAGGTAATTATGACAAAAGCACTTACGAAAGAGCTATGTAAAAACATATTAAAACAGGATGATTTTCAGGATTAATGTTAAATCTTATTTAACATTTTTCTTTTAATAATTTTAAAAAAAGTCTTGCATATTATATAGTAATATGGTATTATTTAGAAGTACCAGTCAGATGGACCCTTAGCTCAGTTGGTTAGAGCATCCGGCTCATAACCGGGCGGTCGCTGGTTCGAGTCCATCAGGGTCCACCATACTGCGAGTGTGGCGAAATTGGCAGACGCGCTAGACTTAGGATCTAGTGCCTTACGGCATGGGGGTTCAAGTCCCTTCACTCGCACCAATAATGAAATAAACCGTTGAATTCAACGGTTTTTATGTGCATTTAAATATATGTAGTTTTTCTTTGATCTGATTTCAATTATACCGGTTTACAATCCTATATTGGTCTTTGCTTGCAATTATAAAATAATTATAATATTCTGGTGATGAAACAGAATCCATATCAACATCAAAGATAATGACAGAAAGGGAAGGGTCTCCATACTTTTTAAATACAGAAATTAATAGAGAAAATATAGAAAGTATACAATTTGTTAAAACCACTGAATTTCCAGAGGGAGCAATTGATGTTTCAGAAGCACAAAATGGCAGTGTTATGTTATGGTATATAGATAGCAATCAAAACGAGTTGAATGAAGTTACAATTGGTGGAATTGACGGTGTACTTGCGAATGAAGATTCAAGTAATCTGTTTGCTTTTATGTCAAAAATTAATTTAATTGATTTCAGTGAGTTTTATACTAATGGTGTCATTAACATGGAAGACATGTTCAATAAAACCGGTTATTATAGTTCGACATTCGCTTTAGATTTGGGTGATCACTTTAATACATCAGATGTCACTAATATGAATTCAATGTTTAGTCAAACTGGCTATACTAATCCTAATTTTATCTTGAAACTAGGAGATAAATTTGATACATCAAATGTTAGAGATATGCGCTCTATGTTTGAATTTACGGGAGTTAGTAACCCTAATTTTACTTTAGACTTGAGAACGCTTACTTTTAATGATGCTGTGGCGTATACTAATTTACTCCCATCATTTCCATCGAACAATTTGCTTACTGTAAAGAATCAAACAGTAAAAGACTTTATCTTAACATTTGTCAGATCTGATTTGACTAATGTACAAATTGCTAGTTAAATTAGAGAACAATTGCGTATTAATGAAATTAAGAATTAACGTTAAGATAGAATCATTACTAGAGCTTTATGATGTATCTACAAGATGATTGAAAATAGATCATGAATTCGTAATTTGTTTTCATTATAATCAGTAAAGGAATAAATCGTTGAATTTCAACGGTTTTTGTTTGAATATTAGACTATATGTTATAATCTAATTTGTGTTGGAGGTTTTCTGTTTGAAAAAAAATATAATCTTAATTTACATTTATACTTTTTTATCTACTTTTATTTTATTCTATGCAGTTGATACTTTATTTTATCTGGAGCGTGGAATAAGTTCAAGTGGCTATATTTTGTTTACAGTAATTTCTTGTTTTGTCCAGATGATACTAGAAATTCCTTGCGGAGTTATTGCAGACAAATACGATAAAAAGAAAATTTTAATTCTTTCTAATTCATTATTTATTATTTCTATCATTATATTTATTCTATCAAAAAACTATTTATTATTTGTTATTGCTACAATTATAAATACAATTGATAGATCTCTTGTGACGGGAATTAGTAATACAATTATTTATGAATCATTAGAAAATAGAAATGATTTTAATAAGTGTTTATTTTATAAAACTAGTTCTTATAACATTTCTTATATGATTGCTATGATAATTGGTGGATATTTAGGACAACATATTAGTTTGGTTTCCACTTATTATTTTACGCTAATTCCAATGTTTTTAAATTTCATAATCATTTTTTTATTAAAGAATATTAATGTAAAAAATGAAGAACATTGTAATTATAATAATATCTATATATTTAAAAATGCGATTACGGAAATCAATAAAAGCTATATTATTAGAAGTTCCATAATTACAGGAGCTGTTCTTTTCTCTATTTTATTTATTGTAGAGCAGAGTCATCCAGACTATGCTGTTAATATAGGTATAAATGCTTTTGGAGTAGGTTTATATACAGCTGTACTATTAATCTTTAGTATTATTGGTAGTTATGTAGGAAGTAAAATAGAATCTAAATATCATAGAACGCTATTATTGATAAATCCCATTATCATTGGCTTATTTATTTTATTGATAGGTATTTTAAATAATAAATTAAGTATTTTATTTTTACTTCTAATTTATATTTTTTCCGAAAGTTATGATAATATCATGTTTAGTAAAGTCCATCATAATATATCATCAAAATCAAGGGTTACTGTAGAATCAGTTGTATCGATGCTTCAATCCTTTTGTGGAATTGTATTTGGGATTGCGATTACCGTGATCTTAAGATATTTGGAAGTTTATCAGTCTTATTATATTTTAGGTATTTTAATTATGGTATATGGATTCATGAATGTTGTTTTTTCCTATAAAAAAATAAACTGAGAATAAATAATTTCTTTATTTATATGTTGGAATGATTTATGCTATAATAAATTCAATAATAATAAAGGAGGCTACTATGAAATACGAAAAATCTTGTGGTACGATCATTATTGATCATGATAAGGTTTTGTTATTGAGACATAATAAGGGTCACTGGGATTTTCCAAAAGGTCATGTTGAGAATGATGAAACAGAAGTGGAAACAGCTTTAAGAGAAACAAAGGAAGAAACAAATTTGGATGTTGTTGTAGATAATAGTAAGCGTTATGTCATAAATTATAGTCCTAAAGAAGGTATTATGAAAGATGTTATTCTCTTTGTTGCTAAACCTATTACAAAAGATGTTAAACCACAAATTGAAGAGATTGCAGAAATTCATTGGTTAACATTCGAAGAAGCTTTAAAAAAAATAACATATAATAATTCTAGAGATATTTTAAAACAAGTATTAAAAGATATTGCAGATATTAAATAGTCGTTTTTATAAAACGGCTTTTTTAAATTTTATTAAATTGTGATAGAATAAATATAATTTAAGTTGATATTTAATATATGAATTGATGTTACGGGGGATCTTTATGGAAAGTATGAAAACAGTAAATTTAAAATTATGTTCGGGGCAACCAATTTACTATAATCAACAAACTCTTTTACCTTATCAAAAAGAAATTGAAGATTTCTTAGTTAATGAGGATTATATGAATACCTTATCATTTGCAAAACATATGATGATGGCACAAGAAATAAAGTGTAATAACAGAATTGCTGGAATTGATAATTTATCTGATCTGGATAAGATAATAAAAAATTTGAATATTCCTCTTGAATTAAAACAAAGAATTATAGGACTTTACTCTGGATATCAATATATATTAGAAAATAAAATGATTGATGAGGATCATTTAAATGAATTATATTTAAAATTTAATATAGATGAGAAATACCAAACAGATAATGAATCAAAGAGTGGTTATTATAGATCAAAACCAGTATACATATTAAAAGGAAATTGTGTAGGAGATCATTATTTTAAAGGCATTGCACCCGATCAAATAAAAGATTATATGAAACGTTTGTTTTACTATATCGATAATGAAGATGAGAATTGTTTTTTGAAGTCACAAATCGTTCATTTTTATTTTGTTTATATTCATCCTTATTATGATTTGAATGGTCGAATTAGTAGAGCTTTATCTATGTGGTATTTATTAAATAATGAAAGCTATCCGTTTACTATTTTTAATAAGGCAGTTGCTTTTTCTAAAAGAAGATATGAACAGACAATTATTACAACTAGAGAAAATGGGGATATCACTGTGTTTTTAAAAAATATGTTAATTCAAGTGAAAAGAGAATTAGAAAAGGAATATATTATTCATAGTATCTCACAGAAAACAAATGTACCACTTTCTAAACAATTTTCACAATTAGTAGATTATCTTTTGATGATGAAGGGAAATATAACTGCAAAGGATTTTGTTGTTATTTATAACAATTATAATGTTTCAAAACCTCCTGAAATGATTGTCCGAGAACAAATTATTCCATTAATAGAGCAAGGGATTATATTAGATATAGGAAAGACCAAGGGCTTTATCAGTAGAGATTTTTCAAATATGAATCTTGCGATTAATCCTGATATGATAGATATTGATAGAAGTAAAATAAAATATTTACAATTAGAAAGATTTATTGCTAATAGGAAATAAAAGATATCATTTAAATATGCTATAATAAAATTGAAAAAAGAATAGGAGTGAAAAATGATATGACAAGAAAAAAACTAATTAATTGGTTCTGTTTGTCAGGTGTGTTAAGTTTAATATTTTATCATCTTCATGGTGTAATTGGTGCAATGAATTATCCGGGGTATAACCCGCTTAGTCAAGCAATGAGTGATCTTACCGCTACGGATGCACCATCTTATATTATTGCCAGTGCTTATACGAGGATTTATTCGATTCTTAGTTGTCTTTGTTGTTCAATGGTATGTATTCTTATCCAGAAAGAAAAAAATCAGACTTTAAGAGTAGGTGTTTATTTATTTACTATTATGAATTTTATATCTGCAATTGGATATTCTTTGTTTCCTTTATCAAGTAGCGGATTCGACCACAGTTTTCAAAGTATCATGCATGCATATGTAGTTACTAGTTTGGTTGTTTTATTTTCTATTATTTCTCTTGTCTGCATTTCTATCGGCTCCTTTAAAGGACCTAATAAGATCAGATCTTTAGGTGTTCTCGCACTTTTATCTCTTATTTTTATGTTTACTGGTGCAATTGGAAGTGCTATTGTCCCAAAAGAGTATTTCGGTTTAGTAGAACGGTTCAGTACTTATAGTGCAGTTATATTTACTGCTATACTGGGATTGTATGGCTTTTGTGTATTTGAGGAAAAGGAGTAAGAGGCTTTTCGAAAATCTCTTTACTTTTTCTTTTTTTATAGTACAATAATATGAAAAAAGAGGGTTTGAAATGATGACGAAGAGTAATGATTTATTTAGTGATTTTAAAAACATTAACTTTAGTATGCTGGAAGAGTCTGTTGAAAATGCTCGACAAGATTTCAAGAAAATAGAAGCACAAAATAAACAAGATTATAGAAAAGAAATAATAATTTACCAAAAACTTATACAAATGACAGCGGAGTTGGTACCATGTTTGTCTGTAAATCAGAATTTATTTTGTTATTCAATGGTATTATCAAGATTAATTCATGAAGGTGTTCTTTCTTTTAATAATGTATTTAAAATAGGAGGATCTAGTTTTTTTGATATTATTGGCTATTTAGGAATGGATGTCATTAATGGCGAGGCACTTTGTAGGCATGTTGCTGATTTTCACCATGATGTATTTTTAAAACTAGCAACATCCGAATCACGACTTAGTTGTTATATGAATTTAAATAATACTGAAGAGAAAGCTTTTTTTAATCACATTGTAAACTTTATTGAAGATGGGGAAAATTATTATATTCATGATGTTTTAAACTGTGTGTTTTATAAGTTTGAAAATTCTTTTTCTATGACTCCAATTTATTCGTATGCTCATTTAATACCAACTATATCTTTTCTTCCTTATATTATTGAAAACATTGCCATTAGGAGGAACCAAAGTAATATGCATTTATATTATCATTTTTTAGGTGATATCTGGCTAACTGACAGTTCTTTTAAAGAAGTAAGTGAAAAATTCAAGAAATTTCAAAACTATAGTGAACAGGATAGCTATTCATCAATTAACTTTTATCAGACTACTCATCAAATTTTTACTTATTTTAACAAAAGACAATTGATTATTGATGATTTTATACATGATAGCAAGCAATTGGTGAAAGAATTGAGAGTATTAATTTAACAAGAAATGTAAATAGTGAATTGAACCCGTTAGATAAAAAGTAAAGTG